>NZ_JBHWJL010000052.1:0-25816 GCF_042731495.1 Streptomyces sp. NPDC059853 | reverse complement strand
GGCCCGTACCACCGGTACGGGCCCGCCCCCGCCGCGTCCGCCCGGTCAGACCCGCTGCGCCAGCAGCGCGCCCGGCCAGTCGCCGTTCGCCGTGAAGTGCTCCACCAGCGCGAAGCCCTGCGAGCGGTAGTACGCCTCCAGCCGTCCGTCGTCGCCCGCGTAGCAGTCGACCCGCACCAGCGAGATGTCCTTCCGCCGGGCCTCGGCCCGCGCGTGCTCCAGCAGCGCCGCGCCCACCCCGCGCCCGGCGAAGCGGCGGTCGGTCACCAGCAGATGGACGTACACCTCCGGCTCGTCCACCGCCGCGACGTACGGGGCCGGATGCGGGGTGAGGGTCAGCGTCCCGGCCGGCTCCCCGTCGATCTCGGCGATCCACGGCTCGCCCCCGGCGACGATCTCCCCGACCCGCGCCACCGCCTTCGGCCGCGCCGACCACGGCTCGGTGCCCCACTGCCCGGTGCGCCCGCGCGCCACCAGCCACTCGACGGCGCCGTCGAGCATGCCGAGTATGAGGGGAACATCGTCACTGCCACCCGATCGGATCCTCATGCGGCCGATCCTAGAGCGGGGGATGTCCCGGTCATGAGACTTTTCGCGGCGCTGTTCCCGGACGCCGAGGCGGTACGCGAGCTGGAACGCGCGGTGCGCCCGCTGCGCGCACTGCCCGGGGACGGCGCCGGGCAGCTGCGCTGGACGCCGGTGGCCGGCTGGCACCTCACCCTCGCCTTCTACGGCGAGGTTCCCGACGAACTGGTGCCCGCGCTGCGCGCCCGGCTGGCGGCCGTGGCCGCCGCCGGGACCGGCTGCACGCTGCGGCTGGCCGGCGGCGGCCGGTTCGGCGACCGCGCGCTGTGGGCCGGGGTCGCGGGGGACACCGGGGAGCTGACCGCGCTGGCGGCGGCGGCCCGCGACACCGGGCGCGCGCTCGGCCTGCTGCCGGACGCGCGCCCGGAGTACGTGCCCCATCTGACCGTCGCCCTCGCCGGCCGCCGCTCCCGGGCCGCGCTGGCCCCGTACGCCGAACGGCTGGCCGGCTTCGCGGGCCGGCCGTGGACGGCCGGTGAGCTGGTCCTGGTGCGCAGCGAGACCGCTCCGGAGGGCTCGCGCTACGCCACCGAGGCGTCCTGGCCGCTGGCGGGCGGCCGGCCCGGCTGAGCTACCTTGGGACGCGTGAACACCAAGACCCGGACCCGTATCGTCAGCGCCGCGCTCGTGCTCATCCTCGCCGTGGTGGCGCTCTCCGCGCTCTTCGGCTGACGGGCCGGGCCCCGCCGCGGCTCACCAGGCGAAGGCCTCCGGGGAGGGCCCGGGGCCCGGGAAGATCTCCTCCAGCGCGTCCAGCAGCTCCGGGCCGAGTTCCAGGTCCACGGCGCGCACCGCCGAGTCCAGCTGCCCGGCGACCCGGGGCCCGACGATCGGCCCGGTGACGGCCGGCCGGGTCAGCAGCCACGCGAGACCCACCTCGCCCGGCTCCAGGCCGTGCTCGGCCACCACGTCCTCGTACCGCTGGATCCGGGCCCGCCGCTCCGGGTCCGCCAGCGCCTCGGCGGCCCGGCCGCCGCCGGCGCGCCGCTCGCCGCGCTCGTTCTCCTTGCGGATCGCGCCGCCGAGCAGCCCGCCGCCGAGCGGCGACCACGGGATGATGCCCAGACCGTAGGCCTCGGCGGCCGGGATGACCTCCATCTCGGCGCGCCGTTCGGTGAGGTTGTACAGGCATTGTTCGCTGACCAGGCCGAGCGAGCCGCGCCGGGCGGCGGCCTCGTTGGCCTGGGCGATGTGCCAGCCGGCGTGATTGCTGGAGCCGACGTAGAGGATCTTGCCCTGCTGGACGAGGACGTCGATGGCCTGCCAGATCTCGTCCCAGGGGGTGTTCCGGTCCACGTGGTGGAACTGGTAGAGGTCGATGTGGTCGGTGTTCAGCCGCTTGAGGCTGGCGTCGACGGCGCGCCGGATGTTGAGGGCGGAGAGCCGGTCCTCGTTGGGCCAGGGGTCGCCCTCGCCGGTGTGCATCGAGCCGTACACCTTGGTGGCCAGCACGGTCTTCTCGCGCCGGCCGCCGCCGCGGGCGAACCAGGAGCCGATGATCTCCTCGGTGCGGCCCTTGTTCTCACCCCAGCCGTAGACGTTGGCGGTATCGAAGAAGTTGACCCCGGCGTCCAGCGCGGCGTCCATGATGGCGTGCGAGTCGCCCTCGTCGGTGTACGGCCCGAAGTTCATGGTGCCCAGCACCAGTCGGCTGACCTTGAGGCCGGTGCGGCCCAGCTGTGTGTACTTCATGATCGCCATGCAACGCCTTCGGGGCGCCGGGGGCAAGCCGTTCTGGCAGTCTTGGGCGCATGACGGTCTGGAGTGCGGCTGCCGGGGTGATGAGCGCGGTCCTGCTGGCGGTGCCCGCGGCGCCGGTGGCGACGGCGGCGGAGGGGGCGGCCGGGGCGCCGGAGCCGTTCGTGATCGAGGACGAGCGGATCACCGAGTCGAGCGGGCTGGCGGCCAGCGTCCGGCATCCGGGGGTGTACTGGACGCACAACGACAGCGGGTACGGCCCGTATCTCTACGCGGTGGACAGCGCCACCGGGCGCACGGTGGCCACGCTCACCCTCCAGGGCGCCGAGATGCGCGATGTGGAGGCGATCCACTTCGGGCCGGACGGGGCGCTGTACGTCGGGGACATCGGGGACAACTTCGACGGCGGCTGGGACGAGGTGTGGATCTACCGGGTGCCGGAGCCGGCGGTGCTGGCGGACGCGACGGTCGTGCCGGACGTCTACCGGGTGCGGTACGACGACGGGCCGCGCGACGCGGAGTCGCTGATGGTGCATCCGGAGACGGGGCGGGTGTACATCGCCAGCAAGAAGCGCAAGGAGCCGGGCGCGCTGTACGCCGGGCCCGAGACGCTGTCGACGACGGAGGTGAACACCTTCGAGCGGGTCGCGGACATCGATCTGTGGATGACGGACGGGGCGTTCTCGCCGGACGGCACCCGGCTGGTGCTGCGCGGCTACTTCACGGCGCACATGTACCGGTGGACGGACGAGGGCCTGGGGGAGCGCGTGCGGCGGCAGTTGCTGGTGCCGGTGCAGCCGCAGGGCGAGTCGGTGACGTTCACGCCGGACGGGCGGTATCTGATGTACGGCTCGGAGGGCGAGGACAGCGAAGTGGTACCGGTGGAGCTGAAGGGGGAGTTGCTGCCGGAGAGCCTGCGGGCGGGGGACGGGGAGCAGTCCGCGGAGGACGGTGGCGGTGGTGACGAGGGCGGTGACGGCGCGGAGGCGCCGCCCGCGGCCGGGCCCGCGGAGACCTCCGAGGAGTCGGACACCTTCACCCGGCTGGTCGTGGGCTTCGCGCTGGGCACGGTGCTGGTGGTGGCGCTGCGCCGGCTGCTGTTCAGTCGCGGCCGGTCCCGCTGACCGGGTCGGGGGCGGCGTCCGGCCGGGCGAGGTAGACCTCCAGGCCGTCCAGCACCCGGTCCAGGCCGAACGCGAACATCTCCTCGCCGGTGATGTCGAACGTGTCCTCGGGGAGGGCGAAGACCTCCGGGTAGGCGCCGGATTTCAGGGCCGTCTCCATGAGCGGGGCCTGGGCGTTCCAGAACTCCTCGTCGCTGACCCCGGTCTGCTCCGCCAGTTGCCTGGCCAGCACATGGGTGCGGGCGAGGCCGGTGACGAAGGCGTCGATGGTGTTGATGACGGCGACCTTCTCGCGGCCGGTGAGCGGCAGGGAGCGCAGCCCGGTGAGGGCGGTCTCGAAGCCCAGCAGCGCGTTGGGGCCGAGCAGGGGCCGTGACTGGTTGACCTGGAGCAGCCAGGGGTGCCGCAGATAGGTGGCGTACGAGCCGTGCGCGATCTCGCTCAGGCACTGGCGCCAGGGAAGTCCGGCGAAGTGCTCGGTGCCCCGGCCCGGGTCGGGGCCGTTGACCCGGTCGAGCATGAGGTCGAGCAGCTCTTCCTTGGCCGGGACGTAGCGGTAGAGGGTCATGGTGCCCACGCCGAGTTCGGCGGCGACCTTGCGCATGGAGAGGGCGGACAGGCCCTCGCGGTCGGCCAGTTCGATGGCGGCGGTGACGATGCCGTCCAGGGTCAGCCCGGGCCGCGGGCCACGGTTGGGGCTCTCCCTGCCCTCCCACATCAGACGCAGGCTGCGGCTGATGTCGCCGCCTCCGCCGCTGTGTGCCGTCGTCATGGTGCCGCCCAGTTTAATCACTGTCCCCCACCTCTGGGTACGGTGTACGGTGATGTGAGTACAGCGTACTCAATAAGGAGGGGCCATGGGGGAGACCTCACTCGCCATCCGCGCGGAAGGGCTGCGCAAAACGTTCGGGAAACACCGCAAGACCGCACTCGACGGACTCGACCTCGCCGTGCCGCGCGGCACCGTCTGCGGCCTGCTCGGCCCCAACGGCGCGGGCAAGACCACGGCCGTGCGCATCCTCACCACCCTCATCCGCGCCGACGGCGGCCGGGCCGAGGTCGCCGGGGTCGACGTACGCCGCGCACCCCGTGCCGTACGCCGCCGCATCGGCCTCACCGGCCAGCACCCGGCGGTCGACGAGATCCTCACCGCACGCCAGAACCTGCGGATGTTCGGCCGGCTCTTTCACCTCGACGCCCGCCGCGCCGACGCGCGCGCCGAACAGCTGCTGGCGGAGTTCGGCCTCACCGAGGCCGCCGACCGGCCTGCCAGGACCTACAGCGGCGGCATGCGGCGCCGCCTCGACCTCGCCGCCAGCATGGTGCTGGCCCCCCAGGTGCTCTTCCTCGACGAGCCCACCACCGGCCTCGACCCGCGCGGCCGGGGCGAGGTCTGGGACGCCGTCCGCCGGCTCACCGCCACCGGCACCACGGTGCTGCTCACCACCCACTACCTGGACGAGGCCGACCAGCTCTCGGACCGGATCGTCGTCATGAACAACGGCCGCAAGGTCACCGAGGACACCCCCGCCGCCCTCAAGCGCGCCTTCGGCGGCGACCGCCTGGAGGTGGTGGTCGCCACCGCCGCCGACCTGCCCGCCGCGCGCGCGGCCGTCGCCCGCGTCAGCGCCGACGGCACCGCACCCGAACCCGAACCCGAACGGCTGAGCGTCACCGCCCCCGTCACCGACGGGGTCCTGGCCCTCACCGACGTCGCCCGCTCCCTCCAGGACCGGGGCGTCACCGTCACCGACATCGGACTGCGCCGCCCGACCCTCGACGAGGTCTACCTGCGGCTGACCGACACCACCGCGCACGAGGAGCCGACACCCGCATGAGCACCCTCGACCTCCCCACCCTCGACGGCCCCGAACGCCGCGGGTACTGGGCCGTCCGCGACTGCTGGACCCTGGTGCGGCGCGAGCTGGTCCACCTGCTCCGGCAACCCTCCATCATCGCCTGGCAACTGGGCTTCCCCATCGTCTCCGTGCTGCTGTTCGTCTACGTCTTCGGCAGCGCCATGGACGTCGGCGGCGGCGCCGACTACGTCGCGTACGCCATGCCCGGCATGTTCGCCATGACCATGGCCTTCGGCTTCATGAACACCGCGATGGCCGTGGCCGTCGAGAAGGAACGCGGGGTCATCGACCGGTTCCGCTCGATGCCCATGGCGCCCTCGGCGGTGGTCACCGGGCGCGGCATCTCGGATGTCCTGCACGCCGCCCTGGACCTGGCCGTCCTGGCCGCCATCGCCCTGGTCATCGGCTGGCGCTCGGACGGCGGCCTCCTCGCCTCGCTGGCCGCCTTCGCGCTGCTGCTGTGGCTGCGGTTCGCCCTCATCTGGATCGGCGTCCTGATCGGCCTGCTGGTCCCCAACACCGAAGCGGCGGGGAACCTGTTCGCCGTCGCCTTCCCGTTCGGCATGGTCTCCTCCGTCTTCACCCCGCCCTCCCTCATGCCCGACTGGCTGGGCGCCATCGCCATGTGGAACCCGGTCTCGGCCACCGCCGGTGCCATCCGCGACCTCTTCGGCAACCCGATGCCCACCGGCGGCAGCTGGATCGAGGCGAACGCCCTGCCGATGGCGGTGGTCTGGCCCCTGCTGATCACGGCGGTCTTCCTGCCGCTCGCCGTCCGCAGGTACCAGCGGCTGAGCCGGTAACCACCGTCCACACGCGTCCGTGCCGTTACGCCCCTGCCGGAGACGGCAGGGGCTCAGGGGTGGATCACCGCTTCACCGCGGTGACGAACGCGGCCCACGCGGGGGCCGGGAAGGCCACCACGGGGCCGTTGTCACGGTGCTTGGTGTCGCGGACGGGGACGAGGCCGTGCGAGGCGGCGAGGTTCGTGGCGGCCTCCACGCAGTCTCCGCCGTTGTCGCTGTAGGAGGACGTGAACCACCGGGGGGACTCGGTTGCGGTCGTCACGGGATGCCCTTTCGTACCTCGTCGATCATGGCCACCGATGCCGCTGGAGACAGCGCTTCGGCCTGTAGTTGATGGTATGCCGTCAACAAGGGCAGAACTGTTGTCGTTTCGCGCTCCAGATGTCCCCGGATCTGGGACTCCGCGTACGCGATCACGGACAGATCCGGCAGCGTCAGCAGGTTCATCGGCAGGTTGAACGGGCGGCGCTCTCCTATGTCGTAGGGAGCGATCTGCAAGACGGCGTTGGGCAGCTCGGCGAACTCCAGCAGACGGGTCAGCTGTGCGTCCATGACGGCGGGGTCGCTGACCTGACGGCGGATACAGCTCTCGTCCATCACGACCAGCATCATGGGCGGGCGTGCCCGGACCAGCGCGGACTGCCGCTCCGCGAGGAAGGCGACTCGCTCGGTGGCTTGCTCGGGAGGGATCGCCCCGCGCCGGACGGCGCTGTCCGCGAGAACCTGGGCGTATTCAGGTGTCTGCAACAGACCGGGAATGATCCCGACTTGAAAGAGCCGGATCTCCACCGCGCGCCCCTCGTACCCCACGTACTGGGGGAAGCCCTCCAGCAGTGAGCCGTGCCGGAGTTCGCGCCAGTCGCGCTCGAAGGTGTCCGTGCCCTCGATGCCAAAGGCGCGATCAGCGCTACGCGAGAACCGGAGAGTTGGAGGCCTGCGAGCAGTTTCGACGGCTGAAACGTGCACGCTCGAATACTCCATGAGTTCCGCGAGATCATCCTGGGTCCATCCACGGGCCTCGCGCAAGCTGCGCAAACGTGCTCCAAAGGCCGCCTGGCGGGAGCTGTCCGGGTTCAAGTCCTTGAGATTCACCGGGGGTTTCACTCGCCCTTCATCCTGATCTGATGACTTGAATGCTGCCCCTTTCTCAGTCACGCTCAATCCTGCTGGTAGTGGATTCACTACGGAGAGGAGCCGTCGTGCGTACGACCGAACGGCTGGACCGTCCCCAAGTCCCCATGGAACTCCTACAGTTGCGAGACGCCCTGGCCCTGCTGGGCGTTTCGACCACACAGGTCAGTCTGAACCCCGGTCTGTCGCCGACGATTTCCGTGCATCGGATGTCGCTGGGAATCGTGCGGCGGCTGGTGCCCGATCTGGTGTGCGGGCTGGCACGTCAACACCTCACGCCCGGGGCGGTGATGTGGAGCGCCGAACACGAACGGGCCGTAGTGGTCGTGTACACCGCCGGTGCTCTGATCCGCGTGCGGGCGTATGACGACCCGTCGTTCGAGACGAGCACACCGACCGCTGATCTGCGGCCGGTCACCGTACGGCAGTTGGCGGCGGGATGAGTGCTCCCGAGGTGATCGAGATCACCGCCGACACGGTGCTGGTGGGCGATGTGATCCAGGTCGGTGGCCGGGCGCTGGTGGTGGCGGACCTCGTCCTCACGACCAGGGGCGGCCGGCGGCTGGAGTTCGCTACCGGCGAGGCCCTCACTCTGCACGCGCGTTCTCGGCTGACCGGCACCCGCTTCAGCAGTCGGGGGAGGGGGAGATGACCCCGGCTCCTCGGTTGCCCGACCTGATGTTTGCCGACACCCGTCCCCTGCCGCCCCGCCCCGGTGACGGCTCCCCGTGGGCGCTGGGCCGCTGCTGGCTGTGGTGCGGGAATCGCCGCACGTGGGTGCTGTGGCTGGGGCCCGCCTCAACCGCCGGGCACTACGCGCAGTTCTACGTCTGTGCGCCGTGTCTTGACCGGTTGCATCACACGATCATCGACTACGCCGACGCCATGCGGGACGCGCCCACCGACGCCACGGGCATCAGGATGCCGTTGTACACAGGAGCCGACGACCCGCCCCGCCCCGAGCCGATCAGATACACCCGCCACCGCCACCGCCACCCCCGCACCGCCCTCGGCCGCCTGTGGCACCGTCTCATCACCGGCCGCGAGCCACCCCCGACCCGGTGAACGCCGACCGGAAGCGGGGTACGTTCCCCGTGGGGCTCACTGGTCTTCGGGGGAGGGCGGGTCGATGAAGAGTGGGAATGAGGGGTTCACCGCGTTCGAGGCGAGGGCACGCGAGTCCGCCCGGACACTGGTGAACCACCAGGGGTACGACGGCGGATGGGGGCTCACCCTCACCTCGGTGTCGTCCATCGTCAACACCAGCGAGGTTCTGCCGATCCTGAGAGCCGCCGGCATCGCCGGCCAACCGGTCCGTCGGGCCGTGGACTTCTTGACCGGAGCCGTCGTGAAGCACTGCCGACCCCGCCACAACGGCGGCCGTGGCGAGCACACCCGGTTCATCTCCTTCGGACTGACCGGGTTGCTGTCCCACCCGCGATTCTTCCAGCACCAAGGCGTCACGGAGACCGTAGTCTGGTGCGTCGGCCGGCTGGAGGAGCGCCGGGTCGAGCACGGCTGGTCCGAAGTGCTCGGGCTCGATGACACGTCGCTGCACCAGACAGCCCTGGCCGTACACGGGCTGGCCCAACTCAGGGACGCACTTCATGAGCTCGGCCCCGGAATCCTCCTGCCCGGTGGAGTGGAGACCGGCATCCTGCTGAACCGCGTCGCATCGCTGATCGACCACGGCGTGCACGGCCTGCTCTACCACCGGCGTTCCAGCGGGGCGTGGGGGTGGCGTACGTACGTCGATACCGCTCCGAGCCCGAGCAAGACCGCGCTGTGCCTGCTGGCGTTGTCCGCGGTCGGCTCCGGTGTCGGTCCGGGCGGCGAAGCCGCGTACCGGGACGATCCGCGTGAGGCCGGTGGCGTGCATGGTCCGGCGCAGCCCATACGGCTGTCCGAGGCTGTCGCCGAGGCCGGCCGGTGGCTGCTCCGCAATCACCACCGTTGGGAGACCTTCGTCGAGGACGACAAAGACGTGCAGGGCACCGCGTGGGAACACATGGCGTACGCACTGTGCACCCAGGCCGCGGTACGCTCCGGCGCCACCCCGCGCGACCCCCGGCTCACCAAGGCGTGGTCGCTGATGAACGATCTGTGGGACCCGGAGGCGGGCCTGTGGAACGAGCCGGGCGCGTCGGGTAAGCGCGCCACGATCCGCGCCGCCTACTACACCGTCTCGGCGTACACCGAGGCATCGAGGAGTCTCGCGCGACACGGCCTCGGGGGAGGGCGTGCGCACGAGGAGGACGCTCAGGGCTCGGTGGACGTTCTGATCGCGCGGGCATGTCCGGGACCGAACCGCACTCTTGTCGTCGTCGTGCCGGACCAGCACGGGACTGTCGAGTGCACGCTGCCGGAACGCCTGTTTGATCTGGTGCGTGTCCTTCACGACGCATCGGCGGAAGGGGCGTCGACCGGGCAGATCGCGCGGGCACTGTACTTGGCGCCTTCCTCGGTGCCCAAGTACGTTCAGCGGCTCAACCAGGCCGTTGCGGCCGCCCTCGGCGGCGCACCGGCGAAGGCAGTGGTGGCCTGCACCGTGGCCGGGGAAGGTGGTTACCGGCTCGCCGGAGAGGACGGCTGCGCGCGTTCGGCGACAACGGGGTAGTTGTGGAGTGCGAACCGCGCCAGCGAGCGTACCTGGTCGAAGGTCTTGAGGTCGTCGAGATCCTGCGGACCGAACCAGGCCGCCCCGTGCACCTCGTCGAGCTGCGCGTCGACGGTCCGTTTCCCGCTGCCCGGCCGGCGCCGCACGTAGAAGAACTGGACCAGTGCGGGCGTGGGGAAGCCTTCGCGCTCGATGTCCACGTAGAACGGCACGGGTTCGGGCGTCGCGTTGTGGTCGGCCGGGTGGATGGCGGCCTGACTGGAGATCGCCTCCACCGCCAGTCCGGTCTCCTCTTCGAACTCGCGGACCGCAGTGCCGGCGAAGGATTCCCCAGGCTCGATGTGCCCGCCGGGCGGAACCCACTTGTCGAACCGGTTGTGGTGGACAAGCAGCACTCTGCCGCGCTCGACGAGGTAGCCCGAGCAGCAGTACACCAGCCCGATGTCGCGGGTGGTCCGGCCGTCTTGGATCAGAATCGAGCGAGACACGTTCGCCACGATAGTCCACCGGGATATTGCGCACGCGCCTGCTGACCGGAAGATTCCAGTGCGGCGTCAGCGACGACCCGATGACGTGTCATCGGCGATGACAACGCAATGTCATCGGGTGTGCGTCATCTCCCGACCGATGGTGGTCATGTCCCACTCCGCGGCAGCCCGCCACGGGGGCCATGACGTCTGTCCGTCGAGGAAAGGATCCCGATGCGTTCTCGTCCGTCACCGTGGCGCGCCCGGTACGAGCAGCGGTTCGCACCACCGCAGACCGTGGTGGTTCAGCCCACGACCTGGTGCAATCTGGACTGTCGATACTGCTACCTGCCCTTCCGCAAGGCCAAGCACCAGATGCCGGTGGAAGTGGCCGAAGCCCTGGCGCGGGCGGTGAGCCGGCTCCACGACACCGGCCATCCGATCGGGATTGTCTGGCACGGCGGGGAGCCACTCACCGTGGGGCGACAGACGTTCTCCGCGCTGCTCGCACCTTTCGAGGCCCTGCGGTGCGCGGGTCGCGTGCACCATTATGTGCAGACCAACGCGACCCTCCTCACCGAGGCGTGGTGTGATCTCCTGGCGGCACACGAGGTCCGCGTGGGCGTGAGCGTGGACGGCCCGGCAACCCTGAACGCCGAGCGGGTCGACCTTCGGGGCAAGCACGCCTTCGACCGGATCCTGCGCGGCATCACCCAGTTGCGTGAGCACGGCATCCCGTTCTCCGTGATCTCCGTGGTCGGCACCACAGGCATCACCATGCCGGAAGAGCTACTGGAATTCGTGGCCACGCTGGGATGCCACTCGGCCGGCTTCAACATCGAGGAGGCCGAGGGGGACAACACCGGCCGACAGCAGCCCACTCCCGGGCAGGCTGAGGAGTTCTGGCGCCGCACCCTCACCTGGATCCGCGAGCACCCCGGCGCCCCGGAAATCCGCGATGTCGAACGCCTCGCGGAGTACCTTCGGCTGAGCCGCTCCGGCCGGCGAGCCGAATGGGACCGGCGCCGGCTCGACCCGATTCCCACCCTCTCGTGGAAAGGGGACGTGGTCCTGCTCTCTCCTGAGCTGGCGGACACCACGGCACCCGGGTACGGCGACTTCGTGGCCGGCAACATCCTCGACCGGCCGCTGGCCGAGATCCTGCGCGACGCCCACCGACTCCGTTACGTACGCGACTTTCTCATCGGGCTGGACCGCTGCGAAGACGCGTGCGAATTCTTCGACTTCTGCCGTGGCGCACAGGCAGCCAACCGATTCTTCGAAAACGGCAGCCTCGCCAGCACCGAGACAACCTACTGCCGGGTCTCCCGGCAAGCCCTGGTCACAGCCCTCGCCACTCTCGCAGCCCAGGAGGCAGCCGCATGACCGTTCTGGACGGACTCATCGCGTCCGACACCCCTGTCGTGAGGGAGCTGATGGTCGCGTACGGCGCCTCGCCCCAGGTGATCATGGAAGCGGCATGGGACAACCGGCCCACGTGGGACAACTGGGCCAAGAGCCCGGCTCCCTTCGACAACCGCCCGACATGGGACAACTGGAACAAGAAGCACCGGCGCTGAAAGGCTGTTGATGGAGACACGCACAATCCGCCGTACGAGCGTCACGCTTCCCGAACTCGATCGGCCGGACCTGTACCTCTCCCACGTCACCTCGCTGGAGGGCGGACGTGGACGGCTGGAGGAGTTCCATTACGCCGGCGGCGATCTTCGGGATCTCGATCTGGCCGACACACATCTGCTCGATGGGCGGGTGACTGGACTCAAGGCCCGGCGCGTCCAGCTGGAGAAGATTCGCGTCGACGCCGTAGAGTTCGCGGGCTGCGACCTCTCCTCACTGCGGTGGGCCGACAGCCGGGTCTCCCGAACGGTCTTCCGCGACTGCAGGCTCATGGGCGCCGCACTGGAAGGCGTCACGCTCGACCATGTTCTCTTCGAGAGCTGCAAGATCGATTACGGCACCTTCACCCGGGTCCGGGCCGTCGGCCCGGTGATCTTCGTCAACTGCTCGCTGCGCGAGGTCACCTTCACCGCCGCGGACCTGGGCGCCGCGCTGATCGACGACTGCGATCTGCGGCTGACCGCGTTCGAAGGCGGAAAGTACCGAGGCCTGGACCTGCGGGGCAATGACCTTTCACAGGTCCGTGGTCTCTCCTCGCTCCGGGGGATCGTCATCGACCACAGTCAGGCGTCCCAGCTCACCGAGGCACTCACGGCCGAGCTGGACATCACCTTCGGCGAAGACCTCAGCAACGGGTAGTCCTGGCGGCGGTGCACGGACATCTCACCGAGCCGGTCGATGCTCTGGCCCCGTACCAGCGGCTGAGCAGCTGAGGCACCAGGGGCGAGAATGACCGGATGGGGAAGATCGCGACCATGCGGGACGTGGCGGTACGCGCCGGGGTGTCCGTCACCACCGTGTCGCGGGTGCTCAACGGCACCGGCTATGTGAAGGCCGCCACCCGGCATGCCGTCGAGGCGGCCATCGCCGACCTCGGCTACCTCCCCTCCGGCTCCGCCCGGGGCCTGGTCACCCGGCGCACCGGCATGCTGGGCCTGTGCCTGCCCGACACCGGGCCGGTGGACGGCCTCCGGGCACCGGTCCGGGTCGGCCACCGGGTGGAGGTGGTGCGCGACCACGACAGCGCGGGCACGGTCTGCTGGGGTGGCCGCTACTTCGGCGAGGTCGTCCGGGGCGCCGAATACGCCGCCTGGCAGGCCGGGTTCGCCATCACGGTGGCCGTCGCCCGGCCCCCGGAGGCGGATGCCAGGATCCGGGAGCTGGCCGGCCGGGTCGACGGCCTCATCGTGGTCGCCGGGACCCAGCCCGACGGGCTGCTCGACCACCTGGCGCACCGCGTCCCCGTCGTCCTCGTCGCCGGACCGCGGCCGGCCGGCGGCTTCGACCACGTCGGGGTCGACAACGCGCGCGGCGTCCAGGCCCTGGTCGACCACCTCCACCGGACGCACGGCATCCGCGACCTCCGCTACGTCGCGGGCCGGCCGGACGCCCCCGACGACACCGAACGGTTCGCCGGGTTCCGCACCGCCCTGCGCCGCGCCGGACTGCCCGTGCCCGCGGCACCCGCGCTGCGCGGCGACTTCTGCCGCCCCACCGCGCGGCGGCTGGCCCGCGAGCTGATCGCCGCCCACCGGGCCGGACACGGCCCGCTCCCCGGCGCCCTGGTGTGCGCCAACGACGAGACCGCCCTCGGCTTCCTGGACGTGTTCACCGCCGAGGGGTACGACGTGCCCGGCGACATCGCGCTCACCGGCTTCGACGGCGTGGAGGCCGGACGGACCTGCTCCCCGCGCCTGACCACCGTCGAACAGCCCATGGCCGACCTCGGCCGGCTCGCCGTCGACGTGCTGCGCGCCTGTCTGGCCGACCCCCGGCTGCCCCGGCAGGAGCGGGTGGCACCGGTCCGGGTCCTGCTCCGCGACAGCTGCGGCCCGCACTGACCGCACCGGCCGGGCTCCCGGCGGGCGTGTGGAAACGCTTCCCTACCGCACGGCACCCGGCGCGGCCTACGGTGCTGCCATGACGGCCGTGACGGACCCGTCCCCGTCCCGCCCCGCTGCCCTCGCCCGGCGCGGCCGTGCGGGGCACATGAGCCGGGCCCGCGTTCCGTACTGGCGCACGGAACGCGGGCCCACGGTCACCGCTGCGGGACCGGCCGGGTTACAGGCGCTCGATCACGTAGTCGACGCAGGCCGTCAGCGCCTCGACGTCCGCCGGGTCGATCGCCGGGAACATCGCGATCCGCAGCTGGTTGCGGCCCAGCTTGCGGTACGGCTCGGTGTCCACGATGCCGTTCGCCCGCAGCGCCCCCGCGACCGCCGCCGCGTCCACCTCGTCGGTGAAGTCGATGGTGCCGATCACCTGCGAGCGCTGCGCCGGGTCGGTGACGAACGGGGTGGCGTACGCCGACTTCTCCGCCCAGCCGTACAGCCGCCCGGCCGAGTCGGCGGTGCGGGCGGTGGCCCAGTCCAGGCCGCCGTGGCCGTTGATCCACTCCAGCTGGTCGGCCAGCAGGAAGAGGGTGGCGAGCGCCGGGGTGTTGTACGTCTGGTCCTTGCGGGAGTTGTCGATCGCGGTGGTCAGCGAGAAGAACTCCGGGATGTGCCGGCCGGAGGCCGCGATCCGCTCGGCGCGGGCGAGCGCGGCGGGGGAGAAGACCGCGATCCACAGGCCGCCGTCCGCCGCGAACGACTTCTGCGGCGCGAAGTAGTAGACGTCGGTCTCGGTGATGTCCACCGGCAGACCGCCGGCGCCGGAGGTGGCGTCCACCAGCACCAGCGAGCCCTCGTCCGCGCCCGGCACCCGCTGGATGGGCGCCGCGACACCGGTGGAGGTCTCGTTGTGGGTGAGCGCGTACGCGTCGGCGCCGCGCTCGGCGCGCGGCTGCGGGTGGGTGCCCGGCTGCGAGCTGATCACGGTCGGCTCGTCCAGCCACGGGGCCAGCCGCGCCGCCTTGGCGAACTTGGAGGAGAACTCGCCGAACGACAGGTGCTGCGACTTCGCTTCGATCAGCCCGTGCGTGGCGATGTCCCAGAAGGCGGTGGAGCCGCCGTTGCCGAGCACCACCTCGTACCCCTCGGGGAGTGAGAACAGCGTGCTCACGCCCTCGCGCACGCGCCCCACGAGACGCTTCACCGGAGCCTGCCGGTGCGAGGTGCCCAGCAGGGAACCGCCCGTCGCCGCGAGCGCGCTCAGCGCCTCGGTGCGTACCTTGGAGGGACCGGCGCCGAACCGGCCGTCGGCGGGCTTGATGTCAGCGGGAATCTGGATGTCGGCCACGAGCGGAGCGTAGTCCGTCCGGGGGGTGCTGCCCTACCCTGTCCGTTCGCTGAGACGGAAATCTTCACCAGGCGGACGCTTCTCGCGCGCCCGCGCGCCCGCGTACCACCCCCGTCCCCCGTGCGTGACGGGGGTGAGGGCGGTACGCGGCGGGTTGACGGCCGGGCGGCCGGGTACGTCGCGCGCCGGGTCAGTCGCGCGTCGGGTCAGTCGCGCGGCGAGAGCAGCACCGGCAGCGCCGCCAGGTCGTTCTGCGTCACCGACGGGTTGTTGCGCAGCTCCTCGGCCGGCACCGCCAGCCGCATGTCGGGGAACCGGGCGAACAGCGCGGGCAGCGCCAGCTCCGCCTCCAGCCGGGACAGCGGCGCCCCCGGGCACACGTGGGTGCCGTGCCCGAACGACAGATGCCGGATCGGCTGCTCCCGGGTGATGTCGAACTCCCGCGCCGTGGGCCCGAACTGCGCCTCGTCCATGCCCATCGGGCCCAGCGACAGCACCAGCCCCTCGCCCTTGGCGATCACCGTGTCACCGATCTCGACGTCCTCGGCCGCGAACCGCATCAGGACATGGGTGATCGGCGGCGACCAGCGCAGCGCCTCCTCCACCACCGCGTCCCAGCCGACCTTGCCGGAGACCGCGAGCGCCAGCTGCTCGGGGTGGGTGAGCAGCCCGCGCACCGCCTGGAGCAGCAGCGAGATGGTCGTCTCGTGCCCGGCGGCGATGATCACCTGGATGGTGGCGACCACCTCCTCGTCGGTCAGCGGCGCCAGGCCCTCCTCGGCGGCGTTCAGCAGCGCGCTGGAGAGGTCGTCGCCCGGGTTGCGCTTCTTCTCCGCCACCATCGCGGTGAAGCGGGTGGACAGCTCCTCCAGGACGGCCGGCAGCCCCTCGGGCGGGGTGAAGCTGGAGAACAGCGAGTCGAACAGCTCGCGCAGCCGGTTGTCGCCCGCTGCCTGGAGCCCCATCAGATCGCTGATGACCCGCATCGGCAGCTCGTAGGCGAACGCCGGCTTCAGATCGACCGGTTCACCGGTGTCCCGGGCGGCCAGCTCGTCGATCAGCTGCTCGGTGATCCGTGCCACCCGGGGCCGCATGGCCTCCACCCGGCGCGGCGTGAACGCCTGCGAGACCGGGGTGCGCAGCCTGCGGTGTTCCTCGCCGTCCACCACCAGCATGCTCGGACCCGGGTCGACCAGTGCGCGCAGCGGCCAGTTGGCGCCGATCTCGCCGCGCTGCCACGGGCCCCACTGGTTCACGTCCTTCACCAGCCGGGGGTCGGTCAGCAGCTTGCGGGCCTCGGCGAGGTGGGTGACGGCCCAGGCGGTGACGCCCTCGGGCAGTTCCACCCGGACGAGGGGTCCCGCGGCGCGCAGCCGCTCGCCCTCCCCGAGCAGGTCGGTGACATGGGGGTCGAGGACAACGGGGGCGGAGCCGTGGTGCCGCACGGGGCAGGTCATCTGTATCGGGAACCTCTCACTGGGTTGCCTTTCACCGGATTCATGCGAAGAAGCGCTGGGCCGGCGCCGGGGTGAAGCGCACCGGCAGCGCGGTCAGCCCGCGCATCCACACCGAGGGCCGCCACACCAGCGCGGCCTCGGGGACGGCGAGTTCGACGTCGGGGAGCCGGTCGAGCAGGACCTCGATGCCGGTCCTCGCGATGGTCTCGCCGATCTCCTGGGCGGGGTAGGGGCAGCGGTGATCGCCGTGGCCGAACGCGAAGTTGGCGTTGTTGCCGCCGGTGAACCGGCCGCCGGGGGCGCGGACCTGCGGGTCGTGGTGGGCGGAGGCGATGCCCATGATCACCATGTCGCCCGCCCTGATGTGCTGCCCGCCCAGCTGGACGTCGCGGGTGGCGAAGCGGGCCACCGAGTTCTGCAGCGGGGCGTCCTCCCACAGCACCTCGTTCATGGCCTCGGTGACGGAGTGCCGGCCGCCGGTGAGGGAGGCGGCGAACCGGTCGTCGGTCAGCATCAGCCGCAGCGAGTTGCCGATCCAGTCGGCGGTGGGCTGCTGCCCGGAGACGATGATGACCGCCAGATCCTGGACGATCTGCTCGCGCCCGTACCCGCCGTGCGCCAGCATCCGGGAGGCCGCGTCGGCGGCGGGCGCCTCCGTACGGGCGTCCACCAGCCGGTAGGTGGCGGCGTGGAAGTGCTGGAAGGCGATCAGCGACTCCGCCGTACCGTTCAGGAAGGTGTTGATCGAGTCGGCCAGACCCGGGCCTTCCTCCTCGTCGTAGCCGCACACCCGCACCAGGGCGAGAGCGGGCAGCAGGGTGGCGTAGTGCTGCATCAGCTCCGTCTCGCCCTGCCCGCAGAACGTGTCGATCAGCCGGTCGGCGATCTCCTCGGCGCTGCGCCGCAGTTCGAAGGGGTCCACCGCGTCCAGGGCGTTCTCGGTCATGGCGATCCGCCGCGCGTGCTGCTCGCCGGTGGTCCACAGCACCGAGTCGAAGGAGTGGTCCACCATCGGCCGCAGCGGCCAGTCGGCCGGGATCCGCTCCCACTGCCCCCAGTGGCGCGAGTCGCGGTTGAACAGCACCGGGTCGCTGTAGACCTGGTGCAGTTCGCGGTAGCCGAGGACCAGCCACGCGGGGACGTCGCCGGTCAGCGTCACCGGGGCGACCGCGCCGTGCTCGCGCCGCATCTCCCGGTACAGCTCGGCGGGTTCGGTCTGGAACCGGGGCCCGGACAGCGCGACGGCACCGGCGTGCGCGGGACAGCCAGGGGGCGGTGGCGTACCGCCCGCGGTGGGCGGGTGCTGGGGTGAGGTCACGGTGAGGTCGTCTCCTGAACCGGCCGGCCGGTGGTGGACAGGGCGTGCAGATGCTCGACGAGCGTGATCAGGACCTGCTTGCTGGACTCCCGGGAGCGGGCGTCGCAGTCGATGAGCGGGATGTGCGCGGGCAGGTCCAGCGCCTCCCGGATCTGCTGCTGGGTGTGCGGCGGGCCGCCGAAGTCGTTGCGGGCCACGATGAACGGGGTGCCGTGCTGCTCCAGGCGGTCGATGGCGTACCAGGAGTCGGCCAGCCGCCGGGTGTCCACCAGGACCACCGCGCCCAGGGTGCCGGCGAACAGCCGGTCCCACAGGAACCAGAAGCGTTCCTGGCCGGGGGCGCCGAACAGGTACAGCACGGTCTGCTCGTTGAGGGAGATCCGGCCGAAGTCGAACGCCACGGTGGTGGAGGTCTTGCCGCGCACGGCGGACAGGTCGTCCACACCGGCGCCGGCCTGCGTCATGACCTCCTCGGTGTTCAGCGGCCGGATCTCGCTGACCGAGCGGACCATGGTGGTTTTGCCGACCCCGAAGCCGCCCACGACGACGATCTTCAGCCCGTTGTCGGCTTTGCCGCCCAGCGGGATGCGCCGCTCGCGCCGCTCGGGCAGCGGCGGGTGGTCAGAGGTTGCGGAGTCCAACGAGCACCTGCTCAAGGAGATGTGGGTCGGGTAGGGGGGCGGCGTGCGGCACCGGGCCGCCGGTGCCGGTGGCGGCGACCGCCGTCCGGGTACCGGGGGGCGTGGCGGGCGCGGTGCGCGGATGGCGGGCGGTGATCCGGCCCTGATCGAGGAGATCGCACAGCAGGATCTTCACGATGCTGATGGGCAGCCGCAGTTCGGCGGCGATCTCCACCACGGCGGTGGGGTACTGGCACAGCCGCAGGATGGTCGCGTGTTCCGACTGCATGCCCGCGGTCGGTTCGCTCTCGCTGACCACCAGGGTGACCAGGTCGAACGCGGCAGCGGCGGAGCCCGCCCGGCTGCGCCCTCCGGTGAGGGTGTAGAGCCGGTCGGGGTCCTCGTCCCGGCCCGGGCGGCTCATGCCTGCCCGCCGCCGCTGCCGGGCTGTTCACGCGGTGGCGCCGAGAGATGGTCGCCGAGTTGCTCCACCAGTTCGTTCATGTTGTGTCCGATCAGCCCGACATCGGCGTGTTCGGTGGCGACGACGGCGAGGTGCGCGCCGTCACCGGCCTCCACGATGAAGAGAATGCCGCCGTAGAACTCGGTCATCAGCTGGCGTACGCCGCCGGTGCCGTCGCCGAACTCGATGGACGCGGCGTGCGACAGGCTCTGGATGCCGGCGGCGATCGCGGCGAGCTGGTCGGCCTGGTCCTCGGAGAGTTCGGGGCTGCGGCACAGCTTGAGCCCGTCGCGGGAGAGCACCAGGGCGTGCCGGGTGCCCGGCGTGCGCTCCAGAAGGCTCTCCAGCAGCCAGTTCAGATGGTCGTCGGCCCCTGCGGTTGCGGTGGCGGTACTGCCGGGCATCAGGTGTGTTCCCCCGTGGCTGGTGCGGTCATGAGTTCTCGTCCTCCGGCTGTGCAGTCGAAGTGTCGGCCCCCGGGGTGTCCCGTCCCGGGGCGGCGTCCTTCTCGCCGCGCACGGCGCGGCGGAAGGTGCCGAAGCGGGCCGCCGTCTCGGCCGGGGAGTGGTTGGCCCGGGGCCGCAGTTTGCGGGTCGGCGGATCGTGGTCGGCGTGGGCGGCGGCCAGGGTCCGGCCGCGGCGCCGCTTGGGCAGGCCGCTCTCGCCGTACTCGGTGCCGTCCTCGGCCGCGGCGGGGGCGGCCGTCGTCGTGGCGGCCGGGGCGCTGTCGGGGGCGGCGGCCGGGGCGTGCTCGGGGGTGGCGGTGACCTCGCGCAGCGCGGGCCGCTCGCTCCTGGGGGTGCGGCCGACGGGGGCCGGGGGCTCCTCCTGCTTGGGGCGGGAGATCAGCTCCTGCGGGATCATCATGAGCGCGCCGGTGCCGCCGCGTGCGGAGGGCCGGAAGGACACCGACATGCCGTGCTTGCGGGCCAGCGCGCCGACGACGGCGAGGCCGAGCCGGGTACCGGAGAGCGTCGTCAGGTCCAGCGGGGCGGCGGAGACGGCGCGCTCCGCGCGGCGCAGCGCCACCTCGCTCATCACCAGGCCGGAGTCCTCCACGGTGATGATGGCCCCCGAGGGCACCTCTTCGACGTAGACGTGGACCTCGGCGGTGGGCGGCGAGAAGTTGGCGGCGTTGTCGAGGAGTTCGGCCAGGGCGTGCATGACGCCCTCGGCGGCGTGCCCGGCGACGTACAGCTGGCTGGTGGAGTGCAGCCGCACCCGCTGGTAGCCGCCGATGCGGCCCATGGCGCCGCGCAGGATGGACTCCATGACGATGGGCTTGGCCCAGCGGCGGCCCGAACGGGCTCCGGTGAGTACGGCGATGGAGTCGGCGAGCCGGCCCGCCTGGGCGGTGCGGTGGTCGAGGTGGAGCAGATCGCCGAGGACGGTCTCGTCGGTGTGCCGGTGTTCCATCTCGCGCAGGTCGGCGAGCATGGAGGTGGCCAGCGCCTGCATCCGGCCGGCGGCGTTGGCGCAGGCGGCCATGGCGGCGGCCTTGCTGGTCTCGCTGCGGCCCATCTCCTCGGCGAGCACCTTGAGGACCCGCTGGTGGGCCGGGTCGGCCGGGGTCTCCGCGGTGGCCAGCGCGGTGGCGGCGGAGGTGCCGGTCCGCAGCCGGGCGGCGAGCGAGGGCACCGTCTCGTCGGCGAAGTGGGCGGCGCGCCGCTCGCGTTCGGCGATGTCGGCGCGGAGCGCGGCGGCGGTGCGGCGCGCGTGGGTGGCGACGGCGAGGGTGACGGCCAGCGCGAGCCCGAGGGCGAGTGCGGCCAGGGCGGGGACGTCGGTGAAGAAGTCACCGATCAGCAGCCACCCGGCGAGGGCGAGCGCGGCGACGGCCAGGACGCCGATCAGCAGGACCAGCAGCGCCTGCCGCAGCGGGGAACGCTCCGTCCCGGGGCGCGCGGTGGGGGAGTGCGCAGCAGTCATCAATCGAGGACCTCGGACAGACGCGGAGCGGGTGGGTCGGCGTTCGGGTTCGGAGGGTGATGGTGCGAGAGACCATCCGATCAATTGCCGACCACTATAGGAGAGTTCTGCAACCTTTTGGGTTGTCCTCTGTACGGAAATCTCTGCAAGCCGATCACCGGCGGCAGGTATATGCCACACCGGCGTACACCGCCCGCTTGACCTCAAGCACGCTTGACATCGCAGGCTCGCTCCGGGTCCGCACCGGCGGACGGATGGGAGCGTGCGTGATGCGGGTGATCGAGGCGGTACGGTTCGGCGGCCCCGAGGTGCTGGTGCCCCGTGAGGTACCCGACCCGGTGGCGGGTCCGGACCAGGTGGTGATCGAGGTGGCCGTGGCCGGGATGACCTTCGTCGAGACCCGGATCCGGCAGGGCACCGACCCGTGGCACGAACGGCCCTCCCCGCCGTACGTCCCCGGCGGCCTGGTCGCGGGCCGGGTGGCGGAGCTGGGCGAGGGCGTGGACCGTGACTGGCTCGGCCGCCGCGTCCTGGCCACCACCGGACTCACCGGCGGCTTCGCCGAACGGGCCCTGGCCACCGTCCCCGACCTCTTCCCGGTACCCGGTGGCCTCGGCCTGCCCGAGGCCACCGCCCTCTACAGCGACGGCGCCACCGCCGAGGGGCTGGCCGAACACGCCGGGATCACCCCCGGCAGCCACGTCCTCGTCGAAGCGGCGGCCGGCGGAGTCGGCAGCCTGCTCGTCCAGCTGGCCGTCGCCGCGGGCGCCCACGTCATCGGGGCCGCCCGGGGCGAGCGCAAACTCCGCCTCGCGGCCGAACTGGGCGCCGCGGCCACCGTCGACTACTCCCTCCCCGGCTGGACGGACCGGCTCCGCGACGCCACCGGCGGCGCGGGACCCGACCTGGTCTTCGACGGCGTCGGCGGCCGGATCGGCCGCGAGGCGTTCGAGGCGACCGCTCCCGGCGGCCGGTTCTCCGTCCACGGCGCCTCGGGCGGCGACGCCACCCTCATCGACCCGGCCGAGGCCCGCCGGCGCGGCGTGGAGGTGATCGGCATCGACCAGCTCTACAGCTTCCCGCCGCACGTCCCCCGCTGGGCCCACCGCATCATGACCCGCGCGGCGGCCGGCGAGCTCCGCCCGGTGATCGGCCGGACCTACCCCCTCCACGAGGCCGCCGCCGCCCACGCGGCGGTGGAGAACCGCATGACGGTGGGCAAGACCCTGCTGCTGCCCTGAGACGCCGCCCAGGCCGGTCCCGCCCCCGGGCGGGCACGCCGCCTGCGCGCCCGGGCGACCCGCACCGGTGCGGCGGTTCCGTGGGGGCGGGGGGACGGTGCACGCTGGGACGCATGGCACAGCAGCACAGCACCGGGACCACGGAACTCGCGGCGGCGCTACGGGCGGTGATGCGCGGCGAGGTCGAGTTCGACGCCGCCGCCCGGGCGCTGACCACGATGGACGCCTCCAACTACCGGCGGGTGCCGGTCGGGGTGGTCGCCCCGTACGACGCCGACGACGTGGCCGCCGCGCTCGCCGTCTGCCGTGCGCACGGCGTGCCCGTCGTCGCGCGCGGCGGCGGCACCTCCATCGCCGGGCAGGCCACCGGCGTCGGCGTGGTCATGGACTTCACCCGCCACATGAACCGCGTCCTCGCCCTGGACGCCGACGCCCGCACCGCCGTCGTCCAGCCCGGCGTCCTCTGCGACACGCTGCGCGACGCCGCGGCCCCGCACGGGCTGACCTTCGGACCCGACCCCTCCACCCACGCCCGCTGCACCATCGGCGGCATGATCGGCAACAACTCCTGCGGCTCCCACTCCGTCGCCTGGGGCACCACCGCCGACAACGTGCACGCCCTGGACGCCCTCACCTACCGGGGCGAACGGCTGCTGCTCGCCCGGGGCGGCCACCAGCTGCCCGCCGCCCTGCGCACGGCCGCCGACGACCTCGTCCAGCGCGAACTCGCCCTGCTGCGCACCGGCTTCCCCGAGCTGCCGCGCCGCATCTCCGGCTACGCCCTCGACGAGCTGCTGCCCGAACGCGGCCGGGACTGGGCCCGCGCCTTCACCGGCAGCGAGGGCACCCTGGCCGTGCTCACCGAGGCCACCGTCCGGCTGGTGGAGTCCCCGCCCGCCCGCGTCCTCGCCGTCCTCGGCTACCCCGACGAGTCCGCCGCCGCCGAGGCGGCCCCCGGCCTGCTGCCGTACCAGCCGCTCACCGTCGAGGGCATGGCGGGCGACCTCGTCGGCGACGCCGCGCGCTCCGCCCTGCCGCGCGGCGGCGCCTGGCTGTTCGTCGAGATGGGCGGCGCCGGCCGCGCCGAGGCCGAGGCCGCCGCCGGGCGCCTCGTCCGGGCCGCCACCGCGGACGGCGCCACCGGACACACCCTGGTCACCGACCCGGCAGGCCAGCGCGCCCTGTGGCGGATCCGCGAGGACGCCTCCGGCACCGCCACCCGGCTCCCGGACGGCGGCGAGGCCTGGCCCGGCTGGGAGGACTGCGCCGTACCGCCCGCCCGGCTGGCCGGCTATCTGCGGGAGTTCCGGGCCCTGCTGAGCGACTACGGGCTGCGCGGGCTGCCGTACGGGCACTTCGGCGACGGCTGCATCCATGTGCGCATCGACTTCGATCTGCTGACCGCCCCCGGCATCGCCCGGTTCCGGGAGTTCAGCACCGAACTGGCCCGCCTGGTGACCGCGCACGGCGGCTCACTCTCCGGCGAGCACGGCGACGGGCTGGCCAGGGCCGAACTGCTGCCCCTGATGTACGGCCCCGAACTCGTCGGCGTCTTCCACCGGTTCAAGGACCTGTGGGACCCGGACGGCGGCCTCAACCCCGGGGTCCTGGCCCGCCCCGACCGGCTGGACGACCAGCTGCGGTTCGCCGGGCTGCCGAAGGAGCCGGTGCCGGTGGCGTTCGGATACCCGCACGACGGCGGCGACTTCTCGGCCGCGGTGCGCCGCTGCGTCGGCGTCGCCAAGTGCCGCGAGACCACCGCGAGCGGCGGCCAGGTGATGTGCCCCTCCTTCCGCGTCACCGGCGAGGAGCGGCACTCCACCCGCGGCCGGGCCCGGCTGCTGCACGAGATGCTGGTGGGCGAGGTGATCACCGACGGCTGGCAGTCCGGGGAGGTCGCCGACGCCCTCGATCTGTGCCTGTCCTGCAAAGGCTGCCGGGGCGACTGCCCGGTGCAGGTGGACATGGCCACCTACAAGGCCGAGTTCCTGCACCAGCGCTACCGGGGGCGCCGCCGCCCGGCCGCCCACTACGCCATGGGACGGCTGCCGCAGTGGCTGCGGCTCACCGCCGCGCTGCGCGCCGCGCCGCTGGCCAACGCCGGGGCCCGGGTACCGCCGCTGGCCGCGCTCGCCAAACGGCTCGGCGGCATCGCCCCCGAGCGCCCGATCCCGCCCCTGGCCACCGAGCCGTTCACCCGCTGGTGGCGCGGCCGGGGACGGCGGCCCGACCCCGCCCGCGCCGACCGCCGCACCGTCCTGTTCCCCGACAGCTTCACCAACTACCTGTCCCCCGAGGCGGGCCGGGCCGCCGTGCGGGTCTTCGACGCCGCCGGGATCGACGTGACGGTGCCGCCGCGCCCGGTGTGCTGCGGGCTCACCTACGTCACCACCGGGCAACTGGACACCGCCCGCACCGTCATGCGCCGTACCCTGCGCCATCTGGCACCCGCCCTGGACGCCGGGCTGCCGGTGACCGTCCTGGAACCGCCGTGCGCCGCGGCGCTCCGCACCGACCTGCCCGAACTGCTGCCGGGCGAGCCGCGCGCCCGGCGACTGGCGGATTCGGTACGGACGTTCGCCGAAACCCTGGAGGAACGCGCCCCCGGCTGGGACCCGCCGCGCCTGGACCGCCCGGTGGCCGGCCAGACCCACTGCCACCAGAGCGCCGTCCTCGGCGACGCCGCCGACCGGTGGCTGCGCGAGCGCGCCGGGCTGCACGGCGAACTCTCCGCCGGCTGCTGCGGCCTCGCCGGCAACTTCGGCTTCGAGAAGGGCCACTACGAGGTGTCGGTGGCCTGCGCAGAGGACCAGCTGCTGCCCGCCGTACGCCGCGCCCCCGAGGACGCGGCGCTCGTGGCGGACGGCTACTCCTGCCGCACCCAGCTCGACCAGCTGGCCGGCCGCACCGCGCGCCACCTCGCCGAACTCCTCGCGGACGGCCTCGACGACGGCCCGGACGGCGGCCTGCCGGAGGCCCGGCGGGACCACGACGGGTGGTGACCGCGCCGGACCCGGGCCCGCGGTACCGCGGGCCCGCCCCGGCCGACCGCGTACCGCCGTCCCCCGCGCGGGACCGGGCGCGCCGTACCGGAGCCACCTCCGGCGCGGCGGCACCGCGTACCCGCGGCGTTCCCGGCCGGGCCACCGGCCCCGCCACGCCCCGCCGGTGACGGCTCGCGGGCGGCCCGGCCGGGCCTTCTCCACCCAGCGCAGCTGCCTGAGGTCGATGGCCGCCACTTACGTCCCCATCCCCGGCCTCACCGCCGAGGACCGGGTGCCGTGGCCGCTGCCGCTGTTCCACAGCCTCGCCCACATCTTCTGCGTGCTCGCCGTCACCTCGGCCGGCGCCACCGCCCACCTCCTCGACGGATTCACCGGCGACGAGGTCCTCGACGCCACCGCCGAGCACCGCGCCACCCTCCTCGTCGGCGTCCCCACCCTCTACCACCAGCTCACGGAGGCCGCCCGGCGGCGCGGCACCGCCCGCCCCGCCCCCACCCTGCGCACGGCCCTGGTCGGCGGTTCCGTCACGCCCCGACCGAGACCTGCGGCTCCAACACCATCAGCTGGCCCACCGACACCCGCGCCGCCGCTCCGCCCGGCCGGTCACAGCCGGGCGGAGCGGCGGCGCGGTGGCTGCTCGGAGGTGGTGAAGGTGGACAGCCGGCCGCTGACGAGGAG
>NZ_JBHWJL010000051.1:23783-25880 GCF_042731495.1 Streptomyces sp. NPDC059853 | reverse complement strand
GTTCTCACTGCCGTACGCCCGGCTGGAGCGCCGGCCGCAGGCGCTGGCGCCGGTGCACGAGGCCGGGTTCCGGCTGCTGGCGCTCACCCCGGACGAACGGGCGGTGGAACTGGCCGAGGCGCTGGCCGGCGTCGGCCCCGACGACCGGATCGCCCTCATGCTGGGGGCGGAGGGCACGGGCCTGTCCCCGCGCGCCCTGGCGGCGGCCGACACGTGGGTACGGATCCCGATGGCGCACGGCGTGGACTCGCTGAACGTGGCCGCTGCCGCCGCCGTGGCGTTCTACGCCGTGGCCACCGCGCGGCGGCCTCAGACCGGCCCCTGACACCCCTGGGCGACCGCGATGCCCAGCGCCACCAGCACCGTCACCACCACGAAGACGATCACCCGCTGGCGCAGCAGCCCGCTGTCCCCGCCGCGCCGCGCCGGGAGCGGCGCGGGCCGGCGGGCGGCGGGCCGGGGGACGGGGGAGGGGCGGCCGGCCGGGGCGGCGGCCGGGTCGGACCGGGGGGCCCGGGCCTGCTGCGGCGGCGCGACCGGCGCGGCGCCGCCCGGGCGCGGCCTGGGCCGCGGGGCCGGTGCCGTGCCGCGGGCCTCGCGGGCGGCGATCTCCTTGAGCCGGCTGGCGAGCTGGAGCGTACTGGGCCGCTCCTGCGGCGACTTGGCCAGGCAGGCGCGCAGCAGCGGGGCCAGCGCCGAGGGGGTGCCGCGCAGGATGGGCTCCTCGTGGACCACCCGGTACAGCATCACCTCCGAACTGCCCTGCCCGAACGGTGAGTCGCCCAGCGTGGCGTAGGCGAGGGTGGCGCCCAGCGAGAACACGTCGGTGGCGGGGGTCACGGTGGCCCCCCGTACCTGCTCGGGCGCCAGGAAGCCGGGAGAGCCCACCGCGGTGCCGACATGGGTGAGGGTGGAGGCGCCGGTGGCCCAGGCGATGCCGAAGTCGATGATGCGCGGGCCCTTGGGCGACAGCAGGATGTTGGAGGGCTTCAGGTCACGGTGCACCACACCGGCCTCGTGCACGGCGACCAGGCCCTCGGCGAGCGCCGCGCCGATGGCGGCGGTCTCGGCGGCGGACAGTGGGCCCTGCTCGGCCACCTTGTCGTGCAGCGAGGGCCCCGGCACGTACTGGGTGGCGAACCACGGCCGGGAGGCGTCCAGATCGGCGGCCACCAGCCGCGCCGTGCAGCCGCCCCTGATCCGGCGCACGGCGGAGACCTCGCGGGCGAATCTGGCCCGGAACTCGTGGTCCTCGGCGAGGTCGGGGCGGATGACCTTGAGCGCCACCCGCTGGCCGCGCCGGTCCGAGCCCAGGTACACCACCCCCATGCCCCCGGCGCCCAGCCGGCGGTGGAGCCGGAACGCCCCCATGACCCGCGGGTCCTCGCGCCGGAGCCGCATCATCGCCATGTCTACCTCGCAGCCCGGTCCTTGTGCTGTTCAACAGCCGTCGCACAGCTTACGGACTGGGCGGCCCCAACGCCGAGAAGGGCGTGCGCCGCGCGGGTCCCCCTGGGGGAAACCCCTGGTGAAAAGGTGCACGCGTCCACCCTGAGGAGTAGCCCCGCGGCGTCCGCGTCATCCCCTGGGAGGCCACCGGGTCAATACGCGGGGCTGACGCGGCGACCCGGGCCGGCACCTAATGTTGAGGTCAAGCGGCGGGCGCAGCACTCGTCCCCCGAGGTCACCCGCCCGCCGCTTGCCAACACCTCGACGGGAGCGGACAGATGGCGCAGATGACCGGCGGATCGCCCAGGGCGGCACGGCGGCATCCGCTGGTGGCGGTGGCCATGGTGCTGCCGCTGGCCATCACGCTCGCCGTCGTGATCGGCGGCGTCGACGCCGTCGTGACACAGGCGTCGTCCGTGGTCGGACTACTGGGGCGCTGAGAGGCGCTCCGGACCCGGGAGAGCGGCCCGGGTCGGGGACACCGGCCAACACCCCGTGGGGACGGGGGTCAGGCGGACGGCATGTGTGCCCGGGCAGCTGGGGAGCTGCCCGGGCATCGCGTTTGTGTGTGCCGGGCACCGGCACACGCGAAGGGCCGGGAAGCTCTGCGGGCTTCCCGGCCCTTGCTGCTGGTGGACGATACTGGGA
>NZ_JBHWJL010000051.1:0-23685 GCF_042731495.1 Streptomyces sp. NPDC059853 | reverse complement strand
GATTGAACCAGTGACCTCTTCCGTGTCAGGGAAGCGCTCTCCCGCTGAGCTAATCGCGCGGGGTGGATCCGTGACGGATCCCGTGGACGATACTGGGATTGAACCAGTGACCTCTTCCGTGTCAGGGAAGCGCTCTCCCGCTGAGCTAATCGTCCGAGGTGGAGACGGGATTTGAACCCGTGTAGACGGCTTTGCAGGCCGTTGCCTCGCCTCTCGGCCACTCCACCGGAGGGGGCCAGGCCCCCTTCGAGCGGACGACGAGACTCGAACTCGCGACATCCACCTTGGCAAGGTGGTGCTCTACCAACTGAGCTACGTCCGCAGTGTGTATCACCACCCGGTCGCTTCCGCTCCCCGGTGACGTCATGAACTCTAGCGGATCCGCGGGCCAGCTCAAACTCGGTACACCCCGTATCCCCGCCCCTGGGCCGGGTCTGACACATCCCGCCTGGCCCGCGTCGCTCCCCCGGCCTGGCGGCTGGGAGGTGCCCCCAGGCACGGCACCTCACTGCACTTCGCTTCGCTTCGCTTCGTCTCTGCTCCATGGAGAGACCTGGGAAGCAGAGCTGTCGAGACGCCCGAGTAGCCCACTACGAGGGCGCCCCTCCGCCTTGCGATGCACCGCACCGGACGACGCGGGCCTGACCGGCGCTATGTGTCGGACCCGGCCTAGACTCGCACATGTGCACGACTTCGCTCCGCTTGCCCGGCTCGGCGGGTATCTGGCCACCGACCTGCTGGATGTCACCAGCGACCCCGCCGCACTGGACTCCACCGGCTGGTGGGCGGTGGTCGCCGACTACGAGGGCGGAGTGCGGTGCGCCCGGTTCGGCCGGGTCCGCCCGGCCCCCGCCCCCACCGCCGGGACCGGCCGCTGGCGGGGCCCCGGCCCGGGCGACTGGCACAGCTCCCTGGACCGCGACGCCTACACCGCCGCCGTCCGCCGCATCCGGGAGCACATCGCGGCCGGCGAGGTCTACCAGGCCAACCTCTGCCGCGTCCTCACCGCTCCGCTGCCCGACCCCGCCGCCTGCGACATCGACGCCCTCACCGGCCTGCTGGCCCGCGGCAACCCCGCCCCGTACGCCGGCACCGTACGGCTGCCCGCCCACGGCGTGGAGATCGCCACCGCGTCCCCCGAGCTGTACCTGCGCCGCCACGGCCGCACCGTCGAGTCGGGACCCATCAAGGGCACGGGCCGCACCACCGCCGATCTGCTGCCGAAGGACCACGCCGAGAACGTGATGATCGTGGACCTGGTCCGCAACGACCTCGGCCGGGTCTGCGCCACCGGCAGCGTCACCGTCCCCGAGCTGTGCGTCACCGAGGCACACCCCGGACTCGTCCACCTCGTCTCCACCGTGCGCGGCGAACTCGCCCCCGGCACCGGCTGGGGCCCGCTGCTGGCGGCCACCTTCCCGCCCGGCTCGGTCACCGGCGCCCCCAAGCCGAGCGCCCTGAGGATCATCGCGGGCCTGGAGCGCGCCCCGCGCGGCCCCTACTGCGGCGGCATCGGCTGGGTCGACGCCGACCGCGGCACCGGCGAGCTGGCGGTGGGCATCCGCACCTTCTGGACCGACCGCACCACCGGCCGCCCCCTGCTGCGCTTCGGCACCGGCGCCGGCATCACCTGGGGATCCGACCCGGACCGCGAATGGGCGGAGACCGAACTCAAGGCCGAACGCCTGCTCACGGTAGCGTCGGGCATCACGCACGAGACAGGAGAACGACACCATGGCGCTGATCTGGCTGGACGGTGAGCTGCGGGACGCCGACAGTGCGAAGGTCTCCGTCTTCGACCACGGACTCACGGTCGGCGACGGAGTCTTCGAGACGCTGAAGACCGAGAACGGCCGCCCCTTCGCGATGAGCCGTCACCTCGACCGGCTCGCGACCTCGGCCGCCGGACTCGGCCTGCCCGCACCCGACCGCGACGAGGTGCGCCGCGCCTGCCAGGCGGTCATGGAGAACACCGAACCGGTGCCCTTCGGCCGGCTGCGCATCACCTACACCGGCGGCCGTTCCCCGCTGGCCTCCGACCGCGGCGACGCCCCGCCCACCCTGATGATCGCCCACGCCCCCACCCCGCGCCGGCCCGACACCACCGCGGTCATCACCGTCCCCTGGACCCGCAACGAACGCGGCGCGCTGGCCGGGCTCAAGTCCACCTCCTACGCCGAGAACGTCATCGCACTGGCCCGCGCCCACCAGCAGGCCGCCTCCGAGGCACTGTTCGCCAACACCACCGGCGCGCTGTGCGAGGGCACCGGCACCAATGTGTTCGTGGTCCTCGACGGCGAACTCCACACCCCGCCGCTGGCGGCCGGCTGCCTGGCCGGGATCACCCGCGCCCTGGTCATCGAGTGGAGCGGCGCCCGGGAGACCGACCTGCCGATGGACGTGCTGCACCGCGCCGACGAGGTCTTCCTCACCTCCTCCACCCGCGACGTCCAGGCCGTGCGCCGCGTCGACGACCGCGAACTGCCGGGCGCGCCGGGGCCGGTGACCGCCGAGGCCCTGCGGGTCTTCCGGGCCCGCTCCGCCGCTGACATCGACCCCTGAGGAGCGCGATGACCACCACCGTGCGCCCCACCGGGCCAGAGGAAGCCCTCGGCCGGGGCGGCCGGAGCCGCGCCTTCGCCATACGCGACAACTCCCGGGCCGTCGGCGGCCTGCGGCTGACCCGCGTCCCCGGATCCGGTCCGGGCACCGGCCGCATCGAGGAGCTGGAGATCGCGCCGGCCGACCGGCGGCGCGGCCGGGCCACGGTGGCCGCGCTGGCGGCCGAGGAGATCCTGCGCGGCTGGGGCTGTGTCCGGGTGGAGGCGGACGTACCGGCCGAAGCCACCGCCGCGCGGGGCCTGTTCACCGCGCTCGGCTACACCGGGCGCAGCCGCTGGCTGACCAAGCGGCCGCGGCCGCCGGTGCCCGCCCTGCCCGAGGGCAGCGCGGTGCGGGCGATGGGGGAGCGGGACTACGCGGGGTGGCGGGCGGCCGAGCGGGCCCGGCTGGCTGCCGAGCGGCGGGAGCGGGGGGCGGCCGCCGCGGAGGCCGACGCCCACGCCGAAGCGGTGCTCACCGCCCGGCTGCCCGCCGGTCACCGCACCGAGGGTGTGGCGCTGCGGGTGCTCAGCCACCACGGCACCGATGTCGGGACGCTGTGGCTCGCCCTGGCCCCGGGCCGGCTGCCGTACGGCACGGACGGTTACGTGGTCCACGCCGGGGTGGCCGCGGAGTACCGCGGGCGGGGCCACGGCCGCGCCCTGCTGGCGGAGGCCGAGCGGCTCACCCACGCCGCCGGAGGCACGCTGCTGGGCCTGAGCGTGGACGCGGACAACCTCCCCGCCGGCCGGCTCTGTGAAGGGCTCGGGTACCGGCCGGTGGCCGAGCGGCTGGGCAAGACGCTGCACTGAGCGGCCCGCCCCGGCGCCCGGGGTACGGCCGGGGCTCAGGCGGTGGCCGGCGCGGCCTCGACGATGTCGATGATCCGCTCCAGCAGCCCGTCCTGGCTCTGCCCGCCGTCGAGGCGCTGCCCGGCGATCACGTAGGTGGGGGTGCCGTGCACCCCCAGCGCCTGGCCCTCGGCCTGGTCGGCGTCCACGGCCAGCAGATGACGGCCGTCGATGAGCGCGGTGGCGATCTCCTCGGGGTCCACGCCGGTGGCCCGCGCGACCTCGGCGAGCACGGGCTCGCCCCGGTCGCGCAGCTCGGCGGTGCGCTCCAGCAGTGCCGCGCAGTACGCCTCGCCCCGGCCCTGCGCGTATGCCTCCTCGGCGGCCTGGGCGGCGGCCATGGCGTGCGCGTTCTTGGCGAGGGGGAAGTGCCGGCGCCGGATCTCCAGCCGGTCGCCGAAGCGGTCGCGCAGGGCCCGCAGATCGCTCTCGGCGCGGTGACAGTCGGGGCACTGGAGATCGCACCACACGTCGAGCACGACGGTGCGGCCGGTTGCTTCGCTCATGCCGCCCAGTCTCCCAGCAGGCCCGCCGTTCCCGGCCGCTACCCCGATTTGTCCCTGATCCCACCGCTCGCTCCTTGGCCTCCCGGAGCCGGGGCAGGCAGGATGGAGGAATGCTGATAGGGACTTTCTGCGCGCTGCTGTCCGCCGCCGGCCTGGGAGTGGCCTTCCTGGTGGCCAAGCGCCGCCGTTACGCGACCGCGCTGCGGGTGGCCGCCTTCGCGCTGCTGCCGGTGGGGCTCGCCATGACGGGTGTGGTCCGGTTCGTGCTGAACATGACCTTCAACCCGGTGGCGTGGGCGGGTCTGGGGGTGGTGGGGCTCGCGGTGCTGCTCTTCCTGAGCGCGGGCCTGGCGGACGGCCGCCGGGGCGGCGGCGCGGGGCGGGCGGCGTCGGGGGCGGCGGAGCCGGCGGCGCTCCCGGCCAAGCGCGGCGGTGGCACGCCCGCGGGCGCCGGTGGCGGTGCGGACGACTTCTCGGACATCGAGGCCATCCTGAAGAAGCACGGCATATGACCGGACCCTCGAAATAGCGAATCCCCGCTCAGATGAGGTGTGTTGAGCGCGGCGGGGCCCGCCGCTGGGTCATGATCGCCGCGACATGGCGCACTTCACCGGGGAGCAGCACGCTCCCGATCCCCCGATGCGGCCCGACGCGGCCGCACATCCCGTTCCCGTTCCCGTTCCCGACCCCGGTGATCCGGAGGCGAGGGGCTGTCTGTTCGCCCTCTCCCAGCCCCCGCTGATCCTGTTCCTCACCGTGATCGGCACGCTGCTGCTCGTCGCGGGGGTGTATGACCGGTTCTGGCTGTAGACGGCGCGCCTGCCGGGGCGGATCAGCCGGTGTGAGCGGCCGAGCGCCGCTGCCGGGCCCGGTAGGCGGCCACATGGAGCCGGTTCCCACAGGTCCGGCTGTCGCAGTAGCGGCGTGAGCGGTTGCGGGACAGATCCACGAAGGCGCGCCGGCAGTCCGGCGCGTCGCAGCGTCGCAGCCGCTCCCTCTCCCCGGCGACCAGGAAGAAGGCCAGGGCCATGCCGCAGTCCGCCGACAGGTGGTCGGCGATCGAGGCGCCCGGGGCGAAGTAGTGGACGTGCCAGTCGTGGCCGTCGTGATCGGTGAGCTGCGGGGTGGTGCCGGCCTCCGCGACCATCGCGTTGATCAGCTCGGCGGCCTCCCGGTCGCTCTCGGCGGCGAACAGCCGGGCGAAGAGTTCCCGGGTGGCGCGCATGTCCGCCACGTCCTGCTCGCCGAGGGCCCCCACCTGGACCCCGCTGAGATTGTGGCTCTCGACGAAGTCGCGCAGCTGCTCGACCGTGGTCATCCCGTCGGGGGAGCCGTCGCCGAGGGAGGTGTTCAGCAGGTCCACGGTGGCGGAGAGCGCGCATCGGGTGTCGTGACTGATCAGCAAACCGGCTCCCGGTGCGGTCAGGGGCGGTGGCCGCCCGCCCTGGGGTGGCGTTCCTGCCTTGGACTCTAGCCGCTTCCGCACACGACAGCGCCGCCGCGTGTTCCGCGACGGCGCTGTGCGCTGGGTCGGCGCCGGTCCCGCGCCGTCGCCCCGAGTCGGACGGTGCGGAGAACCGGCGGGTCCTTCAGCTCTCGGCCAGGATGTGGGAGAGCTCGGTGTCGAGGTCGAAATGCCGGTGCTCGGTGCCGGGCGGTACCGCGGCATCGGTGCGCTTCAGGAAGGTTTCCAGGGCCCGGGCGGGGGCCTCCAGCAGTGCTTCGCCCTCCGGGGAACTGAGTGCGATGCACACGACGCCCTGTCCGTGACTCCGGGAGGGCCACACCCGGACGTCTCCGGTGCCGGTGGGCCGGTGCAGCCCCTCGGCGAGGAGATCGCGGGCGAATACCCATTCGACGGTTTCTTCGGCTCCGGTGTGAAATGTGGCGTGTACGGCGTAGGGGTCCGCCGTGTCATACCGCAGCCCCGCGGGTACAGGCAGTGAAGACTCGCTCGATACAACGAGGCGCAGGTGCAGCTCGCAGCTGACCGTGGTGTTCATAAGCGCCAGGGCCTTTCGCTCAGTGTGCGCTCGGGGATTCGCACGTCGGCGAATTCGACATGCCACGTACGCGCCGGTTGTAAACCCCTCTGTCCTATTTGCGATGCTTGACATCATTCGAATGGTCGAGTGCCATTTTGTGCTCAGTCGACTACAGAGGGCGCCACCGATGTCAACGCGGAGTGCGCCATCCGGTGACGCCGCCCGCGGCGTGCCCGCGCCGGCCCGCCCGGGGGTGAGCGGCCGGGCGCCGGCCGGGAGTTCATTTGGTTCTGAGCCGCTGACCTGTGTATGGTTCTTCTCGTGCCGAGGGGAACAGCCCCGAAAGCACCGGCCCAGGGCGATTAGCTCAGCGGGAGAGCGCTTCGTTCACACCGAAGAGGTCACTGGTTCGATCCCAGTATCGCCCACGCCCTGGGAAGGCCGGTCCGTCAAGGACCGGCCTTCTTGCGTTGGTTGGCCCGGTACCCGCCGCCCCGCCCCACGACCGTTTCGCGGCCGGGCCGCGCCGCTCGGTACCATGCGAAACCGCAGCGAGCGCTGCGAGCGAGCAGCCGCCAACGTCAGGAGAGACCGGTGTCAGACGTCCGTGTGATCATCCAACGCGATTCCGAGCGGGAAGAGCGCGTGGTGACCACGGGCACCACGGCCGCCGCGCTCTTCGAGGGCCAGCGTTCCATCGTGGCCGCCCGGATCGGCGGTGAGCTGCGCGATCTCACCCATCCGCTCGCCGAGGGCGACGAGATCGAGCCGGTCGAGCTGAGCAGCACCGACGGCCTGAACATCCTGCGGCACTCCACCGCCCACGTCCTCGCCCAGGCCGTGCAGGACCTGTTCCCCGAGGCCAAGCTCGGGATCGGTCCGCCCATCAAGGACGGTTTCTACTACGACTTCGACGTCGAGCAGCCGTTCCACCCCGAGGACCTGAGCCGCATCGAGAAGCGCATGCAGCAGATCCAGAAGCAGGGCCAGCGCTTCGCCCGCCGGGTCGTCACCGACGAGGAGGCGCGCGCCGAACTCGCCGCCGAGCCGTACAAGATCGAGCTGATCGGCCTCAAGGGCTCCGCCGCCGACGCCGCCGAAGGGGCCTCCGCCGAGGTCGGCGCGGGCGAGCTGACCATCTACGACAACCTCGACCCCAAGACCGGCGACCTGTGCTGGAAGGACCTGTGCCGCGGCCCCCACCTGCCCAGCACCCGGCTCATCCCGGCCTTCAAGCTCATGCGCTCGGCCGCCGCCTACTGGCGGGGCAGCGAGCGCAACCCGCAGCTCCAGCGCATCTACGGCACCGCCTGGCCCACCAAGGACGAACTCAAGGCCCACCTGGAGTTCCTGGCCGAGGCCGAGAAGCGCGACCACCGGCGGCTCGGCGCCGAACTCGACCTCTTCTCCATCCCCGAGGAACTGGGCTCCGGGCTCGCCGTCTTCCACCCCAAGGGCGGGGTCATCCGCAAGGTGATGGAGGACTACTCGCGGCGCCGGCACGAGGAGGCCGCGTACGAGTTCGTCAACACCCCGCACATCACCAAGGCCAAGCTGTTCGAGACCTCCGGGCATCTGCCGAACTACGCCGAGTCGATGTTCCCGCCCATGGAGTTCGAGGGGCAGGACTATTACCTCAAGGCCATGAACTGCCCGATGCACAATCTCATCTTCCGGGCCCGCGGGCGGTCCTACCGGGAATTGCCGCTGCGGCTGTTCGAGTTCGGCACGGTATACCGTTTCGAGAAGTCCGGAGTGGTGCACGGGCTCACCCGCGCCCGGGGATTCACCCAGGACGATTCCCACATTTACTGCACCACCGAGCAGATGCCGGATGAACTCGACAATCTGCTCACATTCGTGCTGAATCTGCTGCGCGACTACGGCCTCAACGACTTCTATCTGGAACTCTCCACCCGGGACGACTCCGACAAGTTCATCGGGGAGCCCGAGGAGTGGGAGGAAGCCACCGAGACGCTCCGCCAGGCCGCCGGCAAGCAGGGCCTGGAACTGGTCATGGACCCGGGCGGCGCCGCCTACTACGGCCCCAAGATCTCCGTCCAGGCCAAGGACGCCATCGGCAGGACCTGGCAGATGTCCACCATCCAGGTCGACTTCCAGCAGCCCAAGCGCTTCAACCTCGAATACACCGCCGCCGACGGCTCCCGGCAGCGGCCCGTCATGATCCACCGGGCGCTCTTCGGCTCCATCGAGCGCTTCTTCGCCGTCCTGCTGGAGCACTACGCGGGCGTCTTCCCCCCGTGGCTGGCCCCGGTCCAGGCGATCGGCATCCCGGTGGGCGACTCCCACGTCCCCTATCTGGAGGAGTTCGCCGCCGAGGCCAAGGGCCACGGGCTGCGCTTCGAGGTCGACTCCTCCTCCGACCGGATGCAGAAGAAGATCCGCAACGCCCAGAAGGCCAAGATCCCCTTCATGGTGATCGCCGGCGACGACGACGTCGCCCACGGCGCGGTCAGCTTCCGCTACCGCGACGGCTCCCAGAAGAACGGCATCCCGCGCGCCGAGGCGCTGCGCGAGATCGCCGAGGCCGTCGCCACCCGCGCCCAGGTCTGAGCCGCCGCGGGCCCACCGGCCGGCCGAGGGCGGCACCCGCCCGCCGGCCGGCCGGTACGGCCTATGCTGACCGCCATGAACAGCGAGCCGGAGCAGCAGATCGGGGTGGGAACGCCGGACGCGTTCCAGCGACTGTGGACCCCCCACCGTATGGCCTACATCCAGGGCGAGGGCAAGCCGCACGGGAACGGCGCGGATGACGGCTGTCCGTTCTGCGTCATCCCCGGCAAGAGCGACGAGGACGGGCTGGTCATCGCCCGCGGCGAGCAGGTGTACGCCGTCCTCAACCTCTACCCGTACAACGGCGGCCATCTGCTGGTGGTGCCCTACCGCCACGTCGCCGACTACACGGAGCTGACCGAGGCGGAGACCGCCGAACTCGCCCTGCTCACCAAGCGCGCGATGACCGCGATCCGCACCGCCTCCGGCGCGCACGGCTTCAACATCGGGATGAACCAGGGCAGCGCGGCCGGCGCCGGCATCGCCCCGCATCTCCACCAGCACGTGGTGCCCCGCTGGGGCGGCGACGCCAACTTCATGCCGGTCGTCGGCCACACCAAGGTGCTGCCGCAACTGCTCGCCGACACCCGGCGGATGCTCGCCGCCGCCTGGCCCGCGGACGACTGACCGGCGCCCGGCCCCGGCCGGAGACGGCGGGGCCGGGCACGGCGTGCCTCACATGTTGTACTCGTCGGCCTTCCGGGGCTCCGCCGCCTGCACGGCGCCGCCGAGCGCCTGGGAGCGGCCCTCGAACTTGCTGATGTCCACGCCGTTCTCGTCCAGGACCTTGAACGCCGCCGCGTGCGCCACCCGCAGCACCGGGGTGGCCGCGCGCAGCGCGTCGTCCGCCATGAAGCGGTGCCGCCACGGCTTGCCCGCCCAGGTGTGCCGCAGCCCGAACGGCTCGGGCAGCGCGATCGTCCCGCCGTAGGTGTCGAGCTTGGCCGGGAACCAGGTCAGCGGGGCGCGGGCGGCGAGCCGGACCACTTCCTTGGCGTCCACCAGCGGCAGCGGCACCTTCTTCGTCTTCCAGAACTTGACCGGATCGCGGATCTCCTTGGTCTTCCCCGAAGGACCCTGGCGGAAGAACCCGTGGATCGGGCCCAGCGCGTGCCCGGTCACCTCGATCCGCAGCGTGTGGTGCAGCACCGTCACCGAGATCATCATGCTCAGCACCAGCTCGCCGTCCCAGAGCACGAACTGCACCCCGACGTAGTGCCGGTCACCGCTGTCGAACTGCTGCTCGTTGCAGATCCGCTGCACCTCGATGTTGCCGATGCTGTACGAGTCGGCGGTGTCACCGCTGGGCCGGCTGATCTCCCCGGCGCCCTCGCCGACATGGCGCACGATCCAGTGCTTGACCGACGGAGTGGGGAAACCCCCGGTGTGCAGCGGCCCGCGCTCCAGCATCCGCAGCTGGTCGTGGATGGCGCGCGCCACGTCCCAGGCCCGGAACGGGTCGATCTCCCGCGTCGGGTCCTTGGGCACCAGCTCCTCGGCCAGCTGCCAGCTGCCCCACCGCACCCCCATGCCGAGAATGCCCTGAGGGCCCGCGTAGTGCACGATGTTGCTGTGCTGCTCGGCGGCCAGCTTCGCGAGACCCACCCGCAGCCGCTCGGCCTCCTTGTCGTTCGGGTTCTGCGGCACCGCCTCCGGGATCATCGCCCCCGAGCCGCCGCCGCCCGCCAGATCCGCCCAGTGCGCGCGCAGGTTCTTCGCGGTCCGCTCGGAGATCTGCTTCGCCCAGTACCAGCCGATGATGGGCGCCGGGAGCATGCTCCACACGTACAGCCGGATCGGCCCGCCCAGCGGCACCCGGATCACCAGCAGCGCGATCAGCGCCGCGATCGCCACCAGGGTCAGGGTGCCCAGGAACCCCGCCTGCCGGCCCTGCGAGCCGGCGAAGGTGCGGCGCAGCTGGAACAGCCCGAGCCATATCAGCACGCCCGGCAGGAACAGCACGCCGAAGATCCCCATGATCACGGTCAGCCGGCGGTCCCGCTGCTTGCGGATGCGCTTGGCGGCCAGCGCGTGCTCCACCACCGTCTGCGGGTCGGCCCCGAAGGACTGCACCAGCGGTTTGCGCCCGTCGGCCAGCATCCGGGTTTCCACGGCGCGGGTGAACGCCTCGCCCAGATTGGGCTCCAGCAGGGTGAACTTGCCCTTCTTCACCGAGGCCGCGTCGTTCGGCTCCTTGATGGCCTCGGGGGGATCGTCGCGGTAGGCGACCGACGCCAGCGCCTGGCTCATGCCCGAGTGGCCGGTGCCCGCGCCGGACAGCGGCACCTGGGCCCCCGGCCCGAAGTCGAAATCAATGCCCGCCGCGTTGCGCAGATCGTCCAGCGCCGACATCGCAAACCCCCAGTCCTTCGCTCCAGCCGCCCGGGTGGCCCGTTCCCCGTCGTGAGGAGCGGCACACCTGCGCGCCGGGGCCAGCCTAGCGGCGGCGGCCCGTCCGCCGGGGCCACGACGGCGATTTGCGGCCCATGGGGACGCGGGGCCCTTGACACCCGGCGGCGTGACTACGATGGGGCGGCCGGTGGCCGTCCGTCCATCCGGCCCGTCAGCGACCCCTGGGAAGGTCATGCTCAACAAGTACGCGCGTGCGTTCTTCACGCGTGTCCTCACGCCGTTCGCCGCGCTGCTGCTGCGGCTGCGGGTCAGTCCGGACGCGGTGACCTGCGTCGGTACCGCCGGAGTGATGGCGGGAGCACTGGCCTTCTACCCGCGCGGCGAGTTCTTCTGGGGCACCGTCGTCATCACGCTGTTCGTCTTCTCCGACCTGGTCGACGGCAACATGGCCCGCCAGCTGGGCACCTCCAGCCGCTGGGGCGCGTTCCTCGACTCCACCCTGGACCGGGTCGCCGACGCCGCGATCTTCTCCGCGCTCGCCCTGTGGTACGCGGGCAACGGCGACGACCTGCTGCTGTGCGCGGTGGCCCTGGTCTGCCTCGCCAGCGGCCAGGTCGTCTCGTACACCAAGGCCAGGGGCGAGAGCATCGGGCTGCCGGTCAAGGTCAACGGCCTGGTGGAGCGCGCCGAACGGCTGACCATCACCCTGGTGCTGGCCGGCCTCGCCGGCTTCGAGCGGACCTTCTCCGTCCCGCACATCGGGGTGCTGCTGCCCATCGCCCTGTGGGTGGTCGCCGCCGGCTCGCTGGTCACCATCGTCCAGCGGGTGATCACCGTGCGCCGCGAGGCGGCCGAGGCCGACGCGGCGGACGCCGCACGGAACGGAGCGGCATGAGACAACGGCTGAGCGACGCCCTGTACGGCCTGGGCTGGGCCACGGTCAAGCGGCTGCCCGAACCGGCCGCCATGGCGCTGGGCCGCCGGGTCGCCGACACCGCCTGGCGCCGCCGCGGCCCGGCGGTGCGCCGCCTGGAGGCCAACTACGCGCGCGTGGTCCCGGACGCCTCCCCGGAGCGGCTGCGGGAGCTGTCCCGGGCCGGGATGCGCTCCTATCTGCGGTACTGGATCGAGTCCTTCCGGCTGCCGGTGTGGGACGAGGCGCGCATAAGGAACTGCTTCCATGTGGCCGACTTCCACCTGGTCAAGGAAGCCCTCGCCCAGGGCCGCGGCGTGGTGCTCGCCCTGCCGCACTCCGGCAACTGGGACGTGGCCGGCGCCTGGCTGGTGACCGAGCTGCGCATACCGCTCACCACGGTCGCCGAGCGGCTCAAGCCGGAGACGCTCTACGACCGCTTCGTCGCCTACCGCGAGGGCCTGGGCATGGAGGTGGTGCCGCACACCGGCGGCTCGGCCTTCGGCATACTGTCCCGCCGGCTGCGCAAGGGCGGGGTGGTGGCGCTGGTGGCCGACCGCGACCTGTCCTCCTCCGGGGTGGAGGTCACCTTCTTCGGCGAGCGCACCCGGATGCCGGCCGGTCCGGCGCTGCTCGCCCAGCAGACCGGGGCCGTCCTCTTCCCGGTCGAGCTGTGGTACGACGAGACCACGGTGATAAAGGGCCGCGTCCACCCCGCGGTCGATCCGCCCGCCGAGGGCACCCGGGCCGAGAAGACCACCGCCATGACCCAGCAGCTGGCCGACACGTTCGCCGAGGGCATCGCCCGGCACCCGCACGACTGGCACATGCTCCAGCGGCTGTGGCTGTCCGACCTCGAACCGCGTCCCGGTGAGCCGGGCGCCGCACCCCGCAAGGAGCGCGCGGCATGAGAATCGGCATCGTCTGCCCCTACTCGTGGGACGTACCCGGCGGGGTGCAGTTCCACATCCGTGATCTCGCCGAGCACCTGATCCGCCAGGGCCACCAGGTGTCCGTGCTGGCCCCCGCCGACGAGGACACCGCGCTGCCCCCGTACGCGGTGGCCGCCGGTCGCGCCATCCCCGTGCCGTACAACGGCTCGGTGGCCCGGCTCAACTTCGGTTTCCTGTCCGCCGCCCGGGTCCGGCGCTGGGTCCACGACGGCGACTTCGACGTGCTGCACGTCCACGAGCCGGCCGCGCCCTCGCTCGCGCTGCTCACCTGCTGGGCCGCCAAGGGCCCGATCGTGGCCACGTTCCACACCTCCAACCCGCGCTCGCGGGCGATGGCCACGGCCTATCCGATCCTCCAGCCCGCCCTGGAGAAGATCAGCGCCCGGATCGCGGTCAGCGAGTACGCCCGCCGCACCCTGGTCGAGCACCTGGGCGGCGACGCCGTGGTGATCCCGAACGGCGTGGACGTCGGGTTCTTCGCGGACGCCGAGCCCAAGGCGGAGTGGCAGGGGCAGACCATTGGCTTCATCGGCCGGATCGACGAGCCCCGCAAGGGGCTCCCCGTCCTGATGCGGGCGCTGCCCCGCATCCTCGCCGAGCGGCCCGGCACCCGGCTGCTGGTGGCCGGGCGCGGCGACGAGAAGGAGGCGGTGGCCTCGCTGCCCGAGGCGATGCGCGGGCGGGTGGAGTTCCTCGGCATGGTGAGCGACGAGGACAAGGCCCGGCTGCTGCGCAGCGTGGATGTGTACATCGCGCCCAACACCGGCGGCGAGAGCTTCGGCATCATCCTGGTGGAGGCGCTCTCCGCCGGGGCGCCGGTGCTGGCCAGCGATCTGGACGCGTTCGCCCAGGTGCTGGACGGCGGCGCGGCCGGTGAGCTGTTCCCCAACGAGGACGCGGACGCCCTGGCCGCCGCCACGGTGGCGCTGCTGGACGACCCCGGGCGGCGCGCGGAACTGCGCGCGTACGGCAGCCGGCACGTGCGGCGCTTCGACTGGTCGACGGTGGGCAACGACATCCTGGCCGTCTACGAGACGGTCACCGCGGGAGCCGGTGCGGTGGCCCCCGACGACCGGGTGGGCCTGCTGGGCCGGCTCGGCCTGAGCCGCGAGGCCCGGGAGACGAGAGACGCGAAGGGCGCCGGGGAGTAGTCCCCTGGGGCGGCGGGCGGCCGTGGCCCGATAGGGTGACCGGCCGTGACCCTTCTCAGTTGGCCTCTGTGGATCGCTGTCGCGCTGGTGCTGATCGGCGGGTATCTCAGCTGGACGGCGGGGCGGCTCGACCGGCTGCACGCCCGGATCGACGCGGCCCGGGCCGCCCTCGACGCCCAGCTGCTGCGCCGTGCCTCCATCGCGCAGGAACTGGCCACCTCCGGCATCTTCGACCCCGCCGCCTCCATGGTGCTCAACCAGGCCGCGCACGCCGCCCGGCAGGCGGAGGACGAGCACCGCGAGGTCGCCGAGAGCGAGCTGAGCCAGGCGCTGCGGGCGGTGCTGGGGGAGAGCGCCCAGGTGGCGGCGGTGCGCGAGGCGCCCGGGGGCGAGGAGACCACGCGGGAGCTGGTGGCCGCGGTGCGCCGGGTGCCGATGGCCCGGCGGTTCCACAACGACGCGGTGCGGGCGGCCCGGGCGCTGCGCCGGCACCGTACGGTGCGCTGGTTCCGGCTGGCCGGGCACGCGCCGTTCCCGCTGGCGTTCGAGATGGACGACGAGCCGCCGGCCGGGCTGTCCGCGGCAGGCCACTGAGCGCGAATTGGCCCTTGCCGCCGCGGGAGCCGGCGGGTGTCATCGCATGCGGCGGCCCGGTCGGCCGCCGGGGCACGGGCCATGCGTGGTCGGCGCCCGCCCGGGCCTACCATGGTCATGTCGCACTATTAACTGCCGAGTGAGGTCAATTCGTGTCCAGCACGTCCCCCAGCACCCCTCAGACGCCCGAGACCGGCACCGCCCGCGTCAAGCGCGGCATGGCCGAGCAGCTCAAGGGCGGCGTGATCATGGACGTCGTCACCCCCGAGCAGGCGAAGATCGCCGAGGACGCCGGCGCCGTCGCCGTCATGGCCCTGGAGCGGGTCCCGGCCGACATCCGCAAGGACGGCGGCGTGGCCCGCATGTCCGACCCCGACATGATCGACGGCATCATCGAGGCCGTCTCCATCCCCGTGATGGCCAAGTCCCGCATCGGCCACCTCGTGGAGGCCCAGGTCCTCCAGGCGCTGGGCGTCGACTACATCGACGAGTCCGAGGTCCTGACCCCGGCCGACGAGATCAACCACACCGACAAGTGGTCCTTCACCACGCCCTTCGTCTGCGGCGCCACCAACCTGGGCGAGGCCCTGCGCCGGATCGCCGAGGGCGCCGCCATGATCCGCTCCAAGGGCGAGGCCGGCACCGGCAACGTCGTGGAGGCGGTCCGCCACATGCGGCAGATCAAGGGCGACATCGGCCGGCTGCGCGCCCTGGACAACCACGAGCTGTACGCCGCCGCCAAGGAGCTGCGCGCCCCCTACGAGCTGGTCCGCGAGGTCGCCGAGCTGGGCAAGCTCCCCGTGGTGCTGTTCTCCGCCGGTGGCGTCGCCACCCCCGCCGACGCCGCGCTGATGCGCCAGCTGGGCGCCGAGGGCGTCTTCGTCGGCTCCGGCATCTTCAAGTCCGGAGACCCGGCCCAGCGCGCCGCCGCCATCGTCAAGGCCACCACCTTCTACGACGACCCCAAGGTCATCGCGGAGGTCTCGCGCGGCCTGGGCGAGGCCATGGTCGGCATCAACATCGACACCCTGCCCGACACCGAGCGCTACGCAGGGCGTGGCTGGTAATCCCGCGATGACTGCGACCCCCTCCCCGAGCACGCCCGCCGCCCCGGTGGTGGGCGTGCTCGCCCTCCAGGGCGACGTCCGCGAGCACCTGGCCGCGCTCACCGCCGTCGGCGCCGAGGCCCGCCCCGTGCGCCGCCCGGAAGAACTCGACGCTGTGCACGGCCTGGTCCTGCCGGGCGGCGAGTCCACCACCATCTCCAAGCTGGCCGCCGCCTTCGGCCTGCTGGAGCCGCTGCGCGCCCGGGTACGGGACGGGCTGCCCGTCTACGGCTCCTGCGCGGGCATGATCATGCTCGCCGACAAGATCCTCGACCCGCGCTCCGGCCAGGAGACCATCGGCGGCATCGACATGATCGTGCGGCGCAACGCCTTCGGCCGGCAGAACGAGTCGTTCGAGGCCGCCGTCGACCTCGACGGCGTGCACGGCGGCCCGGTGCACGGTGTGTTCATCCGCGCGCCCTGGGTGGAGTCGCTGGGCGCGGGCGCCACCGCTCTGGCCCGCCACGAGGGGCACCCGGTCGCCGTCCGGCAGGGAAACCTGCTGGCCACGGCGTTCCATCCGGAGCTGACCGGCGATCACCGGGTGCACGCGCTGTTCACCGAGATGGTGCGGCGGGCGGATTGAGCCACGGACGGTAGGATCTCGGCACTGGTTTCTGTTGGTGACATCTGAAGGAGCAAGGCTGTGTCCGGCCACTCTAAGTGGGCTACCACCAAGCACAAGAAGGCCGTGATCGATGCCAAGCGCGGCAAGCTCTTCGCCAAGCTGATCAAGAACATCGAGGTCGCGGCCCGGACCGGCGGCGCCGACCTGGACGGCAACCCCACGCTGTACGACGCCGTCCAGAAGGCCAAGAAGAACTCCGTCCCCAACACCAACATCGACCGTGCGGTCAAGCGCGGCGCCGGTCTTGAGGCCGGCGGCGCCGACTATCAGACGATCATGTACGAGGGATACGGTCCCAACGGTGTCGCGGTGCTCATCGAGTGCCTCACCGACAACCGCAACCGGGCCGCCTCCGACGTGCGCGTCGCCATGACCCGCAACGGCGGCTCGATGGCCGACCCCGGCTCGGTGTCCTACCTGTTCAACCGCAAGGGCGTCATCATCGTGCCCAAGGCGGACCGCAGCGAGGACGACGTGCTGGACGCCGTGCTGGACGCCGGCGCCGAGGAGGTCAACGACCTCGGCGAGTCCTTCGAGGTGGTCAGCGAGGCCACCGACCTGGTCGCGGTGCGCACCGCCCTCCAGGAGGCCGGGATCGACTACGACTCGGCGGACGCCAGCTTCCTCCCCACCATGCAGGTGGAACTGGACGAGGACGGCGCCCGCAAGATCTTCAAGCTGATCGACGCCCTGGAGGACAGCGACGACGTGCAGAACGTCTTCGCCAACTTCGACGTCCCCGACGAGATCATGGCGAAGGTCGGGGCCTGACGCCCGCTCACCCTCCTTGTCGGTGCCGCCCGATAGCCTTCGGACGGACGTGCTGATCACGGCGCGGGGAGCGAGGGAGTGCGGTGCGGGTATTGGGTGTGGACCCGGGGCTGACCCGCTGCGGGGTCGGCGTGGTGGACGGCGTCGTCGGGCGTCCGCTGCGGATGGTGGCGGTGGGCGTGGTCCGTACCCCCGCCGAACAGGACACCCCCGAGCGGCTGGTGCTCATCGAGCGCGGTATCGACGCGTGGCTCGATGAGCACCGCCCCGAGGCGGTCGCCGTCGAACGGGTCTTCAGCCAGCACAACGTCCGGACCGTGATGGGCACCGCCCAGGCCAGCGCCGTGGCGATGCTGTGCGCCGCCCGGCGCGGACTGCCGGTCGCCCTGCACACCCCCAGCGAGGTCAAGGCGGCCGTCACCGGCACAGGACGGGCCGACAAGGCCCAGGTCGGCGCCATGGTCACCCGGCTGCTGCGGCTGCCGGCCCCGCCCACACCGGCCGACGCCGCCGACGCCCTCGCCCTGGCCATCTGTCACATCTGGCGCGGCGCCGCCCAGCAGCGGCTGGCACGGGCCACCGCCGCTGCCGCCCCCGGCGCGCGGCGCTCCGCGCCCGTACGAGTTGCGAAGGGCACCATCGAACCGTGATCGCCTTTGTCTCAGGTCCCGTCGCCGCGCTCGCCCCCGACGCCGCCGTGCTGGAGGTCGGCGGCGTCGGCATGGCCGTGCAGTGCACCCCCGGCACCCTGGCCGGCCTGCGGGTGGGGGAGCCTGCCCGGCTGGCCACCTCCCTCGTCGTCCGTGAGGACTCCCTCACCCTCTACGGGTTCGCCGACGACGACGAGCGGCAGGTCTTCGAACTGCTCCAGACGGCCTCCGGCGTCGGCCCCCGCCTCGCCCAGGCCATGCTCGCCGTGCACAGCCCCGACGGCCTGCGCCGGGCCATCGCCTCCCGGGACGAGAAAGCCCTGACCGCCGTCCCCGGCATCGGCAAGAAGGGGGCGCAGAAACTCCTCCTCGAACTGAAGGACAGACTCGGCGAGCCCGCCGGTGGTCCGCGGCGCCCCGCCGTCCCCGCCCCGGCCGGGCCGCCCGAGTGGCGCGAGCAGCTGATGACCGCGCTCACCGGCCTCGGCTACGCCCCCCGGGAGGCCGAGGAGGCCATCGGGGCCATCGCCCCGCAGGCCGAGGCGGTCGCCGCCGACGGTGCGCCCGTCCCGGTGCCCCGGCTGCTGCGCGCCGCCCTGCAGACCCTCAACCGCGCCCGCTGAGGACGAGGAGACCCCCGATGACCTGGGAAGAACAGCCACCGCAGGACACCGGCCGGCTGGTGGGGGCCACCGCCGAGGGCGAGGAGCTGGCCGCCGAGGCCGCGCTGCGCCCCAAGGACCTGGCGGAGTTCGTCGGCCAGCCCAAGGTCCGCGAGCAGCTCGATCTGGTGCTGCGGGCGGCCCGCGCCCGGGGCGGCACCGCCGATCACGTGCTGCTCTCCGGCGCCCCCGGGCTGGGCAAGACCACCCTGTCCATGATCATCGCCGCCGAGATGGGCGCCCCGATCCGCATCACCTCCGGGCCCGCCATCCAGCACGCCGGTGATCTGGCCGCGATCCTCTCCTCGCTCGCCGAGGGCGAGGTCCTCTTCCTCGACGAGATCCACCGGATGTCCCGGCCCGCCGAGGAAATGCTCTACATGGCCATGGAGGACTTCCGCGTCGACGTCATCGTCGGCAAGGGCCCCGGCGCCACCGCCATCCCGCTGGAACTGCCGCCCTTCACCCTGGTCGGCGCCACCACCCGGGCCGGTCTGCTGCCGCCCCCGCTGCGCGACCGCTTCGGCTTCACCGGCCACATGGAGTTCTACGCGCCCGCCGAGCTGGAACGGGTCATCCACCGCTCGGCCCGGCTGCTGGACGTCACCGTCAGCGACGGCGGCGCCGCCGAGATCGCCGGCCGCTCGCGCGGCACCCCCCGCATCGCCAACCGGCTGCTGCGCCGGGTGCGCGACTACGCCCAGGTCAGAGGGGACGGCGTGGTCACCGAGGAGGCCGCGGCCCGGGCGCTCACCGTCTTCGAGGTGGACGACCGCGGCCTCGACCGGCTGGACCGTTCCGTCCTGGAGGCGCTGCTGAAGCTGTTCGGCGGCGGTCCGGTGGGCCTGTCCACGCTGGCGGTCGCGGTGGGGGAGGAGCGGGAGACCGTGGAGGAGGTCGCCGAGCCGTTCCTGGTACGCGAGGGGCTGCTGGCCCGCACCCCCAGGGGCCGGGTCGCGACCCCCGCGGCCTGGGCGCATCTCGGACTCACGCCCCCGCCGGGCACCCCGGCGGCCGGAGGGGCACAAGAAGGCTTGTTCGAGTCGTGACCGGAGCCGCTTACCCTGGAACGGAACTCCGATAGCATCCGAGACGTTGTTCCCCAGGCGCAGCCTCGTTAGACTCCGCCGACGTCATCCGACCCGGACGGCGCTCCTGCCCCCCGAATACATGGCCGCGTCAGCGGTTATACGAAGGAATTCCCTCCACCGTGGATATCGCGTTTCTCTTCCCCTTCATTCTTCTCATCGGCGTCATGTTCCTGATGACGCGGTCGGCCAAGAACCGGCAGCGTCAGGCCATGGAAATGCGCGACTCGATGGAGCCCGGCACCGGCGTGCGGACCATCGGCGGGATGTACGCCGAGGTCAAGGAGGTCCGCGAGGACACCGTCCTGCTGGAGCTCGCCCCGGGTGTGCACGCCCTCTTCGCCAAGAACGCGATCGGGGCCGTGCTGGACGCCGACGAGTACGAGCGGATCATCAACGGTGAGTCGCCCTACGACGACGAGGACGCCCCGGTCGTTCCGGACGACGCCTCCTCGCTGACCGAGGGCTCCGACGCCGGCGACGACGACCGGGTCGAGCTGGGCAGGAAGGACTCCGCCGAGGCCGCCGCCGAGGGCGAGACCAAGAACGAGGACTCCGCGCGGGACGGGGAGAACGGCTCCAAGTCCTGAGCTGCCGGTGCCGCCCGCCCCGCCGGGGCGTGGCCGCGCCGGTCCGCCCGTCCATCACCCCGTCCGTCCGCGTGGCCGGCACCGGGCGCGGGTCGTAGGCAGAGAGAGACGAGAAGGTGGCGACACCGAAGAACGACTTCCGGTCCCCCAGGAAGCGGGACCTGTCCGGAGGTCAGGGGAAGCCGTGGCGCCCCCTGTTTCTGATCCTGATGATCGCAGTGGGGCTGACCGGGGCGATGTTCGCCTCCGGGCACACCACACCGCGGCTGGGCATCGACCTGGCCGGGGGGACCAGCATCACACTCTCGGCGACGACGGACGAGAAGAACCAGTCCGCCATCAACCCGACCAATCTGAACACCGCCGTCTCGATCATCGAGCGCCGGGTCAACGGCCTGGGTGTCCAGGAGGCCGAGGTTCAGACCCAGGGCGACCGGAACATCATCGTCAACATCCCCAAGGGCACCGACAGCGAGCAGGCGCGGGAGCAGGTCGGCACCACCGCCGAGCTGGGCTTCCGGCCGGTTCTCTCGGTCGAGTCCGGGATGCCGCTGCCCGACGACCCGGCCGACAACGGCACCGGCGACGGTGAGGCCGCCGACGGGACCGAGGAGGGCGAAGCTCCGGCGGACGACGGCGCCGACAGCGGGGACGACGGCGCGAGCGGCGAGGAGGGCGACACTTCCGACGCGGGCGACCAGGGCGAGGGCACCACGGACCAGAGCCTGGCGCCGTCCGGCAGTGGCGCGGCCACCGCCACCACCGCCTCCTTCCGCACGGACGACGCCGCCACCGACGACGCGGCGACCGACGAGGACACCACCGACCCGGAGCAGGAGCAGGCCCAGCAGGAGGCCGCCGATCTCCAGTCGCGGCTGGCCGCGCTCGACTGCTCCACCGACGAGTCCCGGGCCGCCGCCCGCGAGGCGGCCGCGCAGGCGGACACCGACCAGCCCATCGTGTCCTGCGACACCGACGGCATCTGGAAGTACGCGCTCGGCCCGGTCGCCGTCCCCGGCACCGGGGTCAGCAGCGCCAACGCGGTCTACGAGACCCAGCGCGGCCAGGGCTGGATCGTCCAGATGGAGTTCACCAACTCCGGCGCCGACCTCTTCGCCGACGTCACCGGTGAGCTGGCCGCCCTGCCCGCCCCGCAGAACCAGTTCGCGATCGTGCTGGACGGCGAGACCGTCTCCGCCCCCAGCGTCAACCAGCGGCTGTCCGGCGGCAACGCCGAGATCTCCGGCACCTTCGACCAGGAGAGCGCCGAGAACCTGGCCAACGTCCTCAAGTTCGGCGCGCTGCCGCTGACCTTCGAGGAGTCCAGCGTCACCACCGTCTCGCCCATGCTGGGCGGCGAGCAGCTGCGGGCCGGCCTCATCGCCGGTGGCATCGGCCTCGTGCTCGTGGTGCTCTACATGCTGGTCTACTACCGGGGCCTGTCGCTCATCGCGCTCGCCTCGCTGGTGGTCTCCGGCGCGCTCACCTACTCGATCATGGCGCTGCTCGGCCCGGCCATCGGCTTCGCGCTGAACCTGCCGGCCGTCTGCGGTGCGATCGTCGCCATCGGTATCACCGCCGACTCCTTCATCGTCTACTTCGAACGCATAAGGGACGAGATCCGGGAGGGCCGCACCCTGCGCACCGCCGTGGAACGCGGCTGGCCGCGCGCCCGGCGCACCATCCTGGTCTCCGACTTCGTGTCGTTCCTGGCCGCCGCGGTGCTCTTCGTGGTGTCGGTCGGCAAGGTGCAGGGCTTCGCCTTCACCCTGGGCCTGACCACGGCCCTGGACGTGGTGGTGGTGTTCCTGTTCACCAAGCCGGTCATGACGATCCTGGCCCGCAAGAAGTTCTTCGCCGCCGGGCATCCCTGGTCCGGACTCGACCCCAAGCGCCTGGGTGTCCAACCACCGTTGCGGCGCGCCCGCCGGCCGGTGACCGTTCCCAGCGACCCGAAGGAGGCGTGAGATGTCACGGCTCGGTGATCTCGGCGCCCGGCTCTACCGGGGCGAAGCCGGCTACGACTTCGTCGCCAAACGGCGGCTGTGGTACGGCGTCTCCATCCTCATCACCATCCTGGCCTTCGCCGGGCTCGGCATCCGCGGCCTGCACATGGGCGTGGAGTTCGAGGGCGGCGCGGTCTTCACCACGGAGGCCACCGACGTCAGCCTGGAGCGGGCCAGGGAGGTGGCCGAGGAGGCGTCCGGCAGCCAGGCCCTGGTCCAGTCCCTCGGCAACGACGGCTCGCTGCGGATCCAGGTCTCCGGCCTGGACACCGAACAGTCCAACATCACCCGCGAAGCGCTCGCGGAGGAACTGGGCATCCCCGCCCAGGACCTGAACGCCGAACTGGTCGGCCCCAGCTGGGGCTCCCAGATCGCCAACAAGGCGTGGCAGGGCCTGGCCATCTTCATGGTGCTGGTGGTCATCTACCTCGCCATCGCCTTCGAGTGGCGGATGGCCGCGGCGGCGCTGATCGCCCTCATCCACGACCTCACCATCACCGTCGGGGTGTACGCCTTGGTGGGCTTCGAGGTCACCCCGGGCACCGTGATCGGTCTGCTGACTATCCTCGGCTACTCGCTGTACGACACGGTGGTGGTCTTCGACGGTCTGAAGGAGACCACGAAGAACTACCCCAAGCAGAGCACCTACACCTACGGCGAGCTGGCCAACCGTTCGCTGAACGGCACCCTGGTGCGGTCGATCAACACCTCGGTGGTCGCGCTGCTGCCGGTGGCCGCGCTGCTGTTCATCGGTGGCGGGGTGCTCGGCGGCGGCATGCTCAACGACATCGCGCTGTCGCTGTTCGTGGGGCTGACCGCCGGTGCCTACTCCTCCATCATCATCGCCACCCCGCTGGTCGCCGACTTCAAGATGCGTGAGCCCGCCGTCAGGGCGCACGACAAGAAGATCCTGGCCAAGCGGGCGAAGCGGGAGGCGGAGGAGACCGAGGGGAACGAGGCCGCCGACAGCGGGTCCGACGACCCCGCGGACGCCGCGGGCGCCGAGGGGGAGGGCCCGGAGGAGGCCGCCGCGGCCGGCTCCGTGGTGGGCCCGCGCCGGCAGCCGGTCTCCCGCAACCGGGGCCGCAACCGCCCGTCCGGAAAGCGGCGGTGACCGGGATGACCTCCGTGCCCCGCGACGCCGCCGGACTGCGCGAGCTGCTGCTGGAGCGGATCCGCGATGTCCCGGACCACCCCCGGCGCGGTGTGGTCTTCAAGGACATCACCCCGCTGCTCGCCGACCCGGTGGCCTTCGGCGCCCTCACCGACGCGCTGGCGAAGACGGCCACCGCCACCGGCGCCACCAAGGTGGTGGGCCTGGAGGCCCGCGGCTTCATCCTGGCCGCACCGGTGGCCCTGCGCGCGGGCATCGGGTTCATCCCGGCCCGCAAGGCGGGCAAGCTCCCCGGCGCCACCCTCGCGCAGGCCTACGACCTTGAGTACGGCAGCGCGGAGATGGAGATCCACGCGGAGGACCTCACCGCGGAGGACCGGGTGCTCGTGGTCGACGACGTGCTGGCCACCGGCGGTACCGCCGAGGCGGCGGTGCGGCTGATCCGCCGGGCCGGCGCCCAGGTGGCCGGGCTCAGCGTCCTGCTGGAGCTGTCCTTCCTGGACGGCCGCGACCGGGTGGTCGCCGCACTGGACGACGCCCCGTACGAGGCGCTCATCACGCTCTGAGCACACCGGGTGGCGCCCCGCCAC
>NZ_JBHWJL010000050.1:0-25902 GCF_042731495.1 Streptomyces sp. NPDC059853 | reverse complement strand
TATTCCGTTATGTGAAACTGTCTGGTGGGCTCGTAGTTGTGTATATTTCACTGGGGGTTGAATCGGCCGTCTATCCCCCCCCGCAGGCCTGTCGGCCGGTCCTGGGCGTCCCGAGGACCGGCCGTCAGGGTTGTGACCGGCCTGCTGTCCCCTGCTGCCCGGTCACGGCACCGGAGCGAGGTCCCACGACGCTCAGGCGTCTCATCGCTCCGGGGACACTTCCTTCAACGAGGGGCGGGGCGGGCCGGTCACGCGCCGTACGGGTGACGGCCCGCCCGTGCGCGCGACGGAAACCGCCGCCGGCGGGCCCGCGCCCCGTCCCGGGGCGCCGTCCCGGTGTCAGCGCCCGGTGCCGCGGCACAGCTCCAGCAGCGTCATGGCCAGCCGGGTGCCGCGCTCGCGGCCCAGCGCGTCCCCGTACGTCCGCAGGATGTCCATCTCGCGCGCCAGATCGACCCGGCGCCCGCCGTCGGTGATCCGGATCTGCTGGATCTCGTCCGACGCGCTCATCCGCTCCTTGATCAGGGCGACGATCCGGGCGTCGAGCGCGTCGATCCGCCGCCGCGCCCCGGCGATCCGGTCGGCCGTCGTGGCCCCGGCCGCCGGGTCGGTCACCGCGTCCGCCGTCGTCTGCGTCTGCGTCTGCGTCTTCGTCGTGGTCATGCTGGCTGGCTCCTGCCGTTCTCCGGAGGGAGGAGCCCCGGCCGGTCACGGACCCGGCGGATACGCGAAGCGCCCCGGGCCGTGAGCCCGGGGCGCCTGGAGGTCGCTGTGGTTCAGTGCTGAACGCAGCGCGCCGCATGGCAGCCGGCCGGGCCGGTGCCATAGGTAAAGAAGCGCGCGTGCGGAAGCATGCCGCCGAGTATGCCAGGGCCCGGCGGCCCCGGGCCAGCCGGGGCGCCCCGCGGCCTCGGTAGACTCGACGGCAAGACCCCGCTCCACCGCCGAAAGGCCGCCCCGTGGCTTCTGTGCCCTCTCCCGCGCCTCCGCCCGCGCCCGACACCGTGCTCGTCGTCGACTTCGGCGCCCAGTACGCCCAGCTCATCGCCCGGCGGGTGCGTGAGGCACGCGTGTACAGCGAGATCGTCCCGTCCACCATGCCGGTGGCCGAGATGCTCGCCAAGCGGCCCGCGGCGATCATCCTCTCCGGCGGACCCTCGTCCGTGTACGCGGAGGGGGCGCCCGGCATCGACCGCGCGCTGTTCGAGGCGGGCGTGCCGGTGCTCGGCCTCTGCTACGGCTTCCAGCTGATGGCGCGCGAACTCGGCGGCACCGTCGACAACACCGGCGCCCGCGAGTACGGCCGCACCGAACTGTCGGTCTCCCGCCCCGACTCCACCCTCTTCGAGGGCACCCCCCAGCGGCAGCAGGTGTGGATGTCGCACGGCGACGCCTGCTCGGCCGCCCCCGAGGGGTTCACCGTGAGCGCCACCACCGACACCGTCGCGGTCGCCGCGTTCGAGAGCGACGAGCGGCGGCTGTACGGCGTCCAGCACCACCCCGAGGTCCTGCACTCCACGCACGGGCAGCAGCTGCTCGAACACTTCCTGTACCGGGGCGCGGGCCTGGCGCCGACCTGGACCACCGGCAGCATCGTGGACGAGCAGGTCGCCGCGATCAAGGCCCAGGTGGGCGGCAAGCGCGCGATCTGCGCGCTGTCCGGCGGCGTGGACTCGGCGGTGGCCGCCGCCCTGGTCGTCAAGGCCATCGGCGACCAGCTGACCTGCGTGTACGTCGACCACGGGCTGATGCGCCAGGGCGAGAGCGAGCAGGTCGAGAAGGACTTCGTGGCCGCCACCGGCGCCCAGCTGCGGGTCGTGGACGCCTCCGAGCGGTTCCTGGGCGCGCTCGCCGGGGTCAGCGACCCCGAGCAGAAGCGGAAGATCATCGGCCGCGAGTTCATCCGGGTCTTCGAGCAGGCGCAGGCCGAGCTGATCGCCGAGGCGGGCGCCGCCGGCGAGGACGTGGCGTTCCTGGTGCAGGGCACGCTCTACCCGGACGTGGTGGAGTCAGGCGGCGGCACCGGCACCGCCAACATCAAGTCCCACCACAACGTGGGCGGGCTCCCGGACGACATCGAGTTCGAGCTGATCGAGCCGCTGCGCAAGCTGTTCAAGGACGAGGTCCGGATGGTCGGCGCCGAGTTGGGCCTGCCGGACGCCATCGTGCACCGGCAGCCGTTCCCCGGCCCGGGGCTCGGCATCCGCATCGTGGGCGAGGTGACCGAGGAGCGGCTGGCCATCCTGCGGGCCGCGGACGCCATCGTCCGCGAGGAGCTGACGGCCGCCGGTCTCGACCGCGAGATCTGGCAGTGTCCGGTGGTGCTGCTCGCGGACGTCCGCAGCGTCGGCGTCCAGGGCGACGGCCGCACCTACGGCCACCCGATCGTGCTGCGCCCCGTCTCCTCCGAGGACGCGATGACGGCGGACTGGTCGCGGCTGCCGTACGACCTGCTGGCGAAGATCTCCAACCGCATCACCAACGAGGTCCCCGACGTCAACCGGGTCACGCTGGACATCACCAGCAAGCCCCCGGGCACCATCGAGTGGGAGTGACCGCCGGGTCCCCCTGACGCGTCAACGGGTTCGCCGCCGTCCACACGTGTGGGTGGCGGCGAACCCTTTCCGCGGTCGATAGGCTGATGAGACGGTCTACTGTCCCGTCGTATGGGAGCCGCAACGATGACGAGCGCCGCGCCTGACAGCACACCCGACTGGACTCACCCCCCGGCCGGCGGCTACACCGCAGAAGATCTCGACACACTCCCAGGACTGCCTCCGCACACGGAGCTGATCGACGGGAGCCTGGTCTTCATGAGCCCGCAGACGAAATTCCACCTGCGCGTGCTGCGCCTGTTCGAGCAGGGTCTGCTGCGCACCGTTCCGGAACATCTCGAAGTGCTGCGCGAGTTCAACGTCATCCTGGGAAAGCAGCAGCGTCCGGAACCGGATGTGATGGTGGTCAGGGCCGACGCGGACACCGGCGACCTCCAGACCGCCGTGCACGCGGCGGACGCGGTGCTCGTGATCGAGGTCGTGTCACCCGAGTCCGAGGCGCGGGACCGGGAGACCAAGCCGATCAAGTACGCCCGTGCCGGCATTCCGCACTTCTGGCGGGTGGAGCGGGGCGACGACGGCCTGCCCGTGGTTTTCGCCTACGCGCTCGACAAGGCGACGGGCGCCTACGGCCTGACCGGCGTCCATCATCACCGGCTCAAGGTGACCGTCCCGTTCGTCATCGACATCGACCTCACCGCCGCCTCCCGCCGGTAGCCCGTCTCACACCAGCCTCACACCAGCCGTCGTGCCGTCGCCCAGCGGGTGAGTTCGTGGCGGTTGGACAGCTGGAGCTTGCGCAGTACCGCCGAGACGTGGCTCTCCACCGTCTTCACCGAGATGAACAGCTCCTTGCCCACCTCCTTGTACGCGTAGCCCCGCGCGATCAGCCGCAGCACCTCGCGCTCCCGCTGGGTCAGGCGGTCCAGGTCCTCGTCCACCGGGGTGGTGTCGGAGGACGCGAAGGCGTCCAGGACGAAACCGGCCAGCCGGGGGGAGAACACCGCGTCGTCGTCCGCGACCCGGAAGATCGCGTCCACCAGATCGGTGCCGGTGATGTTCTTGGTGACGTAGCCGCGCGCGCCGCCGCGGATCACGCCGATGACGTCCTCCGCCGCGTCCGACACCGACAGCGCCAGGAACCGCACCGAGGACAGCAGGCCCGCGCTGCGGCGCAGCACCTCGACCCCGCCGCCGCCGGGGAGATGGACGTCGAGCAGCACCACGTCGGGCCGGGTCTCCTTGATGACGGCGACCGCCTGATCGACGTCGCCCGCCTCGCCCACCACGTCGACGCCGGTCTCCTCGGTGCGGCCGATCTCCGCCCGGACCCCGGCCCGGAACATCCGGTGGTCGTCCACCAGCACCACCCGGGCCCTGCGCTGCGTACTCATGCCGATCGCTCCATCGTCAGTTCCACCTCTGTCCCCTCGCCCGCCGTGGACTTCACCCGCGCCGTGCCGCCGTGCCGGCCCATCCGGCCGATGATCGACTCGCGCACGCCCATCCGGTCGGCCGGCACCGCCTCCGGGTCGAAGCCGGGGCCGCGGTCGCGGACCGATACGAAGACGGTACGCCCTTCGACCTCCGCGAAGACCCGCACCGGACCGCCCTCGCCACCGTACTTGGCGGCGTTGACCATCGCCTCGCGGGCCGCCTGGAGCTGGGCGGCCAGCGCCTCCTCCAGCGGGCAGTCGCCGACGCACACCACCTCGATCGGCACGCCGTGGTGGTCCTCCACCTCGGCGGCGGTGGCGCGTACCCCCTCGGCGAACGTGCGGGGTCCGCTCTCCTCCTCGTTCTCCACCCGGCCGGGGTTCTCGGCCGACTTGTGCAGCCAGGTGCGCAGCTCGCGTTCCTGGGCGCGGGCGAGCCGGGCCACCTCGCGGGCGTTGTCGGCGTTGCGCTGGATCAGGGTGAGGGTGTGCAGCACCGAGTCGTGGACGTGCGCGGCGACCTCGGCGCGTTCCTGGGCGCGGATGCGCATGGTGCGCTCCTCGGAGAGCTCCTGCACCATCCGCACCAGGTACGGGCCGGCCAGCAGGGCGATGCCCACCACGACGGCCACCGCCGCCTGGAGGGCGGTGCTCAGCGTCTCGCCGGGCTCGGTGGCCGAGCGCAGCCACACGAAGCTGGTGACGCCGAGGCTGACCAGGGCGGCGCCGGCCGCGTAGCGCACCAGCGGCAGCCAGCGGGTACGGCGGGTGACCTCGGCCCAGTGCTCGCGGCGCGCGTTGTCGGCCTGCCGCCACACCATCGCGGCGCCCACCGCGATGATCAGCAGCGGCCACAGATAGGCGTCCCCGACCGAGAACTGGAGGTTGGCGGCGAGCACTCCCATCGCGCTGGCCGCCACCACGAGCGCCACCAGCTGGCCCTTGGAGGGGATCCGCAGCCGGCGCGGCGGCTGCGCGAGGGCGGCCTGCTGGGCGGGGGTGCCCAGCGGGACGACGAACCAGAACGCGCCGTACACCAGGATGCCCAGGCCGTTGGCCATGATCAGGGCGGCCAGGACCAGCCGTACCCAGGAAACCGGCACCCCCACGTGCCCGGCCAGGCCCTGCGCCACGCCGCCCAGCCAGCGGCCCTCGGCGCTGCGGTACAGCTTGCGCGGCGGCACCTCCTCGGGCGGTGGCGCCGTGGCCGGCGCGGCGCCACGGGCGGGCGTGGTGGCGGTGGTCATGCTCCGATCGTCACACGACCGGCCCCCTCGGCACATCAGGGGTGCCCCCCAGGGGAGGGTGGGGACAACCCCAGGACCGGCCGCCCGTGATCTCAGGGATTCCTCCGGGGCGGCCCCGGATCCCGGGCGGCGGCGCCAGGCAGCACCATGGAGGGCATGAGCGTGGACGAGTCGGCCCCCCCGGCACCGGTGACCGCGCGGCTGACGCGCAGCCGCCGGCAGAAAGTGGTCGGCGGGGTGTGCGGCGGCCTGGGGCGGTACTTCCATCTGGACCCGGTGCTGTTCCGGGTGCCGCTGGCGGTGCTGTCGGTCATCGGCGGCCTCGGCCTGATCGCGTACGGGGTGGCCTGGCTGCTCATCCCGTTCGAGGGCGAGGAGGAGAACGAGGGCCGGCGGCTGCTGTCGGGGCGGGTGGAGGGCCCGGGGCTGACCGCGCTGCTGTTCACGCTCGTGGGCTGCGGCCTGTACGTGGCGTCGGTGAGCGCCAGCCATCCGGCGATCTGGTTCTCGGTGCTGCTGGTGTCCGCGGTGGGCGGGGCGGCGTACTGGTCGCGGCGCCGCGCGCTGGCGGGCGAGGACGAGCCGTCGCCGGGCGGGGCGGGCGCGGCGGCGGAGGCCGTGGCGACGGCGCCGCCCGAGGCGCAGGCGCCGCCGGCCCCGGCGGTCGCGTCGTGGTGGCGGGAGTCCACGGGGAGCGGGACGACCGGGGGATCCGGGGGAGGAGTCATGGGAGTGCACGGGCAGTACGCGCCGCAGGGCCATTATCTGTGGGGACCGGCCGACGCGGGCGCCGGGCAGCAGGCGCCGTACGCGGGCGCCACGGCCACCGGGCCGGTGTACCTGGGGAAGACGGGCGGCCCGTGGGCGGCGCCGCCCACGGGCCCCACGGGCGCGGTGCGGCCGCTGCCGCCGCCGCGGCGCGGCGCGTGGCTGGGCGGGCTGGTCTTCCTGGCGGCGGTGGTGAGCGGGCTGGTGGTGATGGCGGCCACCTGGCTGCGCTACCCGCTGGGCACGGTGCTGGTGTGCACCTTCGCCGTGGTGCTGGCGGTGTACGGCGCGGGCTGGCTGATGAGCGCGTTCTTCGGGCGGCTCGGCGCGGGCAGCGTGGTGGTGGTCGTGCTGACCACCCTGGCGCTGGCGGGCGCGTCGGTGCTGCCGCGGAACATCAGCACCAGCTGGACGGACAGCACCTGGGAGCCGGTGGCGGCGGAGCAGGTGCAGGACCGGTACGAGCTGGGGACGGGCCGGGCGCAGCTGGACCTGAGCGGTCTGGCGCTGGGCGGGGACGAGACGGTGCGGACCACGGTGGAGGCCGGGGCGGGGCAGATTAAGGTGATCGTGCCCTGGAACGCCGAGGTGATCGTGCACACCTCCATCACGGCCGGCGCGTACACCTACAACGAAGCCCCGGACTACGAGAGCACCGGTGGCCCGGACCACGTGTGGGGCGGGATCAGGAACGACCAGACCGACACCTACCCGCCGCCGGGCGGGGCGGAGGCGGCCGGCACGGTGGAGCTGACCCTGGACATGGGGATCGGGCATGTGGAGGTGGTCCGCTGGGACCGCGCCGAGCCCGCCCCGGATGCGGAGATCGGATCATGAGCCAGTACCGAGGGATCGACCGGCACCGCTTCGAGCCGGCGCGGCTGGTGCTGGGCCTGGCGCTGACCGCCATCGCCGTCGTGGTGTACGTGCGGGCCCGGGACGAGGAGGGGCGGCTGCCGGTGGCGGTGCTGCTCGCCCTGGTGGCGGGGTCGCTGCTGCTGGCCGGGCTGGTGTCGCTGGTGACGCGGTCGCTGCGCCGGGCCCGGGAGGGCGGGAAGCCGCGGCCGGAGGACCCGGCGTAGGCCGGTGCTACCCGAACATCAGGCTGCCGCGCCGCCGGCGGTCGCGGGCGCGCAGGTCGTCGAGGGCGTACGGGCCGCTGCCGGTCAGCAGCAGGGTGACGAAGCCGAAGAGGTAGGGCAGATCGGCGCCGAAGTAGTACGGGGACGTGCTCCAGGAGACGGTCAGCCACATCAGCAGGGTGAGCAGCGCGCCGAGGGCGGCGGCGGGGCGGGTGGCCAGGCCCGCCAGGACGGCGAGGCCGACCAGGATCTCGGCGACGGCCGTGCCGTGGCCCACCAGGGCCGGGTGGTCGAGGGCGAGGTCCACCAGCCAGGGCACGGGGCCGCTGTCGCGGGAGAACTCCAGCAGGGTGATGGTGTGTTCGCGGGAGAAGGCGGAGAACGGGCCCGCGTCCAGGTACTTGTCGAGGCCCGCGTACAGGAAGGTGAGGCCCAGGAAGAGGCGCAGCGGCAGCAGCGCGTAGCGGGCGGTGGCGCTCTCGCGCGGATCGTGCGGCACGGTCATCGCGGGCTCCCTCCGGGTGGGTTCGGCGGGTACGGCGCGTCGGTCGGTGCCGCTCAGTCTGCCACCGTGATCGGGTAGCGGCCAGACTCCGTACCCGCCGCCGTGATGACCTGGATGTCGGCGGGGCCCGGGTCGAGTTCGGCCGGGACCGGCAGCCGCAGCACGGTGTCGCTGGGGTTGGTGAAGCCGCCCCCGGCGACCGGGACGAGGGGGACCGGCACCAGGATGTCGCCGATGCGCACCAGGGTCTTGGCCAGCTGGTCGGCCGCTTCGGCGCCCGGCGGCACGAACCCGGAGCCGCGGATCTCCAGTTCGTCGCCGTAGCGGATCGCCGTGTGCGGGCCGCCGGGCTCGCGGACCCGGACCACCGACTGGATGACGGGGCGTCCGCCCTCGGTGAGTTTGGCGGCGGCGTAGCCGAGGCCGGAGACGGTGATCAGCGCGGCGAGTGCCCAGGGCGGGCTGGGCAGTTGGTAGGGGTCGCGGGCGAGCTGGACGGCGGCGAAGACCGCGGCGGCGGTGTTCACCAGGACGTACTGGGCGGCGGTGAAGCTGATGGTGCCGGAGTCGTCGGTGAGCGGGTCGAGCGCGCGCGGACGCTGGGCGCGGATCTTCTGGGTGCGGAAGTGCCGCACCCGGTGCGCCACGGCCTGCCCGGTCCACAGGGCGACGGCGCAGGTGAGGGCCACGACGGTGAGCAGCCCGGCGCCGTGCGGCAGATCGAGTCCGGCGCGCAGGGCGGCGCGGTCGTCCCCGTCGCCGGTGCCGGCCAGGGTGAGGGCGAGGGTGAGGACGGCGTAGGCGGCGAGCAGCAGCCAGCCGGCGGCGACCGTGCGGGAGGTGGAGATGCGGTTGTCCGCGCCGATCAGCGGGGCGAGGACGCCGCCCTTGCGCCGGTGCAGCCAGGCCACGCAGGTGAGCAGGGCGGCCAGGACGGCGGCGGCGAGCAGCGCGGCGGTGCGCGGCAGGGTCCAGCCGGCGCCGATCGCGGTGAGGGCCTGTCCCAGCAGCAGGGCGAGGACCGCGGACCAGAGCACGACGGTGGTGCGCTGGGCGCGCAGCCGCAGCCAGGCGGGGCCGGCGGCGCGGGCGCGGTCGGCGACCGTGTGGGCGGCGGCGGTGAGTTCGTCCGAGATCCACTGCCGGGTGGCCTCGGGGGAGTAGGCGAGGGCTTCCGGTATGCCGTGGCCGGCGGCGAGGCGGTCGCGCTCGGCGCGGAACGCGCGCACGGCGCTCCGGTGGGCGGCGCGGGCGCCGAGCGGGCAGTCGCCTGGTGGGGCCGGCTGCACGGACACGATGGGTTCCCTCCCCTGACGGTGGAGGGGAAATTCTGCCCTATCCGGGGCGGTTCACGTCACGCGGGCCGGGTGGCGGCGGCGAACGGCATGGAGTCGACGGGTGCCGTCCGTACCGGGGTTCCGGGGCGTGAGGCGTGCACGATCTGGCCGTTGCCGATGTACAGGGCGACATGCGTCAGACCCGGGTAATAGAACACCAGGTCACCGGGGGCGAGTTGGTCACGGCTGACCCGGGTGCCCGCCCCGGACTGGCTCTGGCTGGTGCGCGGCAGGGCGACCCCGGCGGCGGACCAGGCGGCCTGGGTGAGGCCGGAGCAGTCGTACGCGTCGGGGCCGGTGGCGCCCCAGCCGTAGGGCTTGCCGAGCTGGCCGAGGGCGAACGCGGTGGCGGCCTGGGCCCGTGGCCCGGCGGCGGGGGCGGGCGCGGCGAGCGGGGCGGCGGCCGGGACGGCGGCGGCTGAGCCGGTGCCGGTGCCGGTGCCGTGGGCGTCCTGGCTGAGCAGCCGCTGCTGTTCGCGTGCGGTCAGGGTCTCCAGCAGGGCCTCGGCCTCGGCGAGCTTGCTCTCGACGGTGTCGCGTTCGGCGTCGGCCCGGTCGCGGGCCCCGGTCAGTTCCTCGGTCAGCTCGGCGGCCTCGGCGCGCAGCTGTTCCAGGTCGCGCAGCTGCCGCTGGGCGCCGGTCAGCGCGTCGGCCTGCCGGTCGCCGCTGCGGTCCATGGCGGCGGCGCGGGCGAGGTAGGTGTCGGGGTCGGAGGAGAGCGCCAGCTGGACCTCCGGGGGCAGTCCGGCGGCGCGGTACTGGGCGGCGGCGTGCGAGCCGAGGTCGCGGCGGTACGCGTTCAGCCGGTCGGTGCTGCTGTCGGCGGCCTGGCTCACGCGCTCCAGCTCCCGCTCGGCCCGGGCGACGGCCTCGTTGGCCGCGTGGTAGCGCTCGGTGGCCTGCTCGGCCTCGTGGTGCAGGGTGTCGATCTCGCTGCGCACCTGGTCCGGCCCCGGCTGCGGGTCGGCCAGCGCCGTACCGCCGCCCGCCACCGCCGCCGAGGCGGCGCCGGCCAGGGTGAGGGTGGCGGTGGTGCGGACCGCGCCGCCGGAACGGGGCTTGCGGTGCGCGGCGCCTGGGGTGGCGAACGGTCTGCGCCAGGGGTAGCTCGGGGAGCCGGGCTTGCGATGTTGTGCCATGGCTGAGGACGCTAGGCCGGGCCGGGCTCCCCCGGAGCAGCCCGAACGGGATTGGCGGCAATCGCCCGATCGCTGATCGGGGGTGACCGTTTCACTCCGGGTGATCTGCCCGGGTCGGTTCGCTGTTGGTGACGCGTGTGATGGTCGTCACGCCGCGTCGAGCAGCTGGTCGATGGTCTCGCGGAAGGTGTCCATCGACTGCGCGCCCACGATCGGGTACCCGTTCAGCAGGAAGGCCGGGGTGGTGGTCGCCCCCAGTTCGACGCCCTCCTCGGCGTCCGTGGCCACCGCCTCGTCGGCCTCCGGGGACTCCATGTCCGCCAGCAGCCGCTCCACGTCGGGGACCCCGGCCGCCTCGGCCAGCTCGCGCAGCCCCTCCTCGGAGAACCGGCCGGTGTCCCGGTGGAACTCCTCGGCGAACGCGGCGTCGTAGAACTCCCAGAACCGCCCCTGCTGCCCCGCCGCCCAGGCGGCCCGGGACGCGGCGTCCGACTCGGGACCGTAGACCGGGAAGTTGCGGAACTCGATGCGCAGCGCGCCGCTCTCCACGTACTCCTCGACCAGCTCGTGGTGGACGCCGCGGGCGTGGGTGCCGCTGAAGGCCGACTGGAAGTCGCTGTACTCGATCATGACCACCGGCGCGTCGGCCGGGCCCAGCGCGAGCGGGTCGTCCGCGTCGCGGCGGGCGAGCGCGAGGGCCGGGTGGCCCTCAGGCAGCGGCTGGAGGGTGCCGTCGCCGGGGGTGGGGTTCTGCTGGTTGCCCGCGGTGCTGTTGCCGCTGCTGAAGAGAGCCGCCATGGCGCCGAAGACCAGCACCAGGACGAGCACGGCCGCCAGGACGGCGAAGGTCAGCGGGCGCTTCCGCACGGCGTACGGGCGCGGGTCGGGGCGCTGGGCGGACCGGGCGGGCCGGGACGGCCGGGAGGGGGGCATCGGAGGACTTTCTGGGCCGGGGGTGTGCGCACACGCTCACCGGCGAGCGTAATGCGGGGGGCCGCTTCCGGGGAAAAAGGGGGTGCGTACGCTGCGCGGCATGGACGTACTCATCCACATCTTCGTCGCCCTCCACATCATCGGCATCGCCGCGCTGCTCGGTGGCTTCCTCACCCAGATGAAGGCGATGGGCGCGGGCGAGGCGCGCATCGTCCCGGGCATGGTGCACGGCGCGGCCACCATGCTGGTGACAGGTCTGGTGCTGGTCGGCCTGAACCAGGCCGACGACAACGAGGTCAACAACACCAAGATCGCGGTGAAGCTGGTCCTGCTGCTGGTCCTGAGCGTGCTGGCCTACCTCAACCGGGACGAGGAGAAGGTCTCCACCCCGGTCTTCGCGACCATCGGCGCGCTGACGACGGCGAACATCTTCATCGCCACCCTCTGGTGACCTGCCCCCGGCCCGCCCCGTGGCGGGCCTGGGCCGTCTCTTGCGGATCTTCGCGGGGCCGCGCCGCCGGCTACTGGGGGCACCTCCCGGCCGAAGGCCGGGGGAGCCTCGCCGCGTTGCCGAACTGCCCGAAGGACACCACCCTGAGGGCACTGCGGCGCCTTGCGACGCACCGCATCCGACAACGCGGCCCGATCCACGAAGATCCACACGAGGCGGCCTAGCCGAGTTCGTCGGCGAGCAGATCCATCAGCAGCCCGTCATGCCAGTCGCCGTCCGGGCCGCGCTCGTAGCGCCGCATGATGCCCACCGGCCGGAACCCGACCTTGCGGTAACAGGCGATGGCCGCCGCGTTGTCCGCCGCCGGATCGATCACCAGCCGGTGATGGCCCAGCTCCGTGATCAGATGCCGGGCCAGCGTGCGCACCGCGTCCGAGCCCAGACCGCGCCCGTGCAGCGCCGGATCCAGGTAGATGTCCATCCCGGCGTGCCGGTAGTCCGGCTCCTCCTCGGCATGCCACTGGATGGCCCCGGCCACCTTTCCCTCGTACTCGATGACCAGGGTGGTCGTACCCGGCTCCGCCAGGTCGTCCCGCACGGCGGCCCGCAGATCGTCCCCGCCGCGCCAGCGCGCGTACACCTCCGGGGTGCGGCGGATGGCGGCCAGCGCGGACACGTCCGCGTCCGTCGTCGGCCTCAGGAGCACCCGCTCGCCGTGCAGCATCGTCGCCATGGGCCCATCGTGCCAGGATCGCGGGATGAGCGAGGTGTTGCGCCCGAGCGCTGAGGTCACGGCCGCCGACTGGATCGGGCCCCGGCTGGGCGGGGAGTTCGGCGCGGTCCGGCGTACGGTGCCCGGCGGGTTCGCCGCCTACGCGCGGATCTTCCACCCCGCGGATGACCACACCTGGGCCGAGGTGGCCGCCGCCACCGGACGGACGGCGCACCCCCTGATGCAGTGGCACGCCCTGATCGGGCTGCCGGACCCGTACTCCCGCCACGAGCCGCTGTGGGACGGGTACCCGCCGGAGGTGGGGCGGCTGGACCCGGCCCCCTTCGGCCGGCTGCGCACCGTCCTGGCCCGGCACACCGGCACCGCGGACGTGTGCTGGTTCGGGCTGTGGGAGGGCTACGGTGCGGTAGACGTCCCGCCCGGGGCCGCCGCCCTGCCGCACGTCGAACTGCCCGGCCGCGAGTACCTGCTGTTCAGCGGCGCGCTGGACGGTGCGTGGCCGTCCTGGTTCGCGGACCAGTCGCCCAACCTCTGGTGGCCCGCCGACCGCGCCTGGTGCGTGGCCTCCGAGATCGACTTCGATTCCACCCTGGTGGGCGGCAGCGCGGAGCTGATCGGCGAACTGCTGCGCACCCCCGGGCTGGAGGCGGCCGCCGTCGGACCCGATGACTCCCTGGCCGTCGACGGCGACCGGGTCAACCCCGTGCCGGAACCGGCTCCCGGGACCGCCCGGGGCGGGGGCAGGCGTGGCCGGTGGTGGCGGAATCCGTGGCGTAGCCGATGACCTCGTCCATCCGCTCCCGGGTGCGGATCAGGGAGGTGATCTGCTCGTCGATGCGCCGGCGCTCGGCCGCCAGCCGCTCCAGCATCCCCGGGTGCGCCTCGCCCGAGACCACGCACGGCAGCAGCTCCAGGATCACCCGGCTCGACAGCCCGGCCGCGTACAGCTGCTGGATCAGCAGCACCCGGTCCTCCGCGCTCTCCGGGTAGTGCCGCTGGCCGCCCGGACTGCGCTCGGACTCCAGCAGCCCCTGCTCCTCGTAGTAGCGCAGCGCCCGCACGCTCACCCCGCTCCGCCGCGCCAGTTCGCCGATCCGCACCGCGGCCACCGTCCTTCCCGTATGGAGCCCATCACACGACTTGCCTCTGACGTCAGCGTCAGGTTTTAGCGTAGCGGAGCAGACAGCAAAACCCCTCCTCTACGCCAGGGACAAGCCTGTGACCAGCATGTTCGACAGCTACCAGCTCGGCGGCCTCCAGCTGCCCAACCGCATCGTGATGGCCCCGATGACCCGGGCCCGCGCCACGGCGGACGGGCTCCCCACCGCCACCATCGCGACCTACTACGCCCAGCGCGCCACCGCCGGGCTCATCGTCAGCGAGGGCGTCGCCCCCAGCGCCCGGGGCCAGTCCAACGTCAAGGCCCCCGGCCTCTACACCGACGAGCAGGTCGCCGCCTGGCGGCCGGTCACCGCCGCCGTACACGCCAATGGCGGCCGGATCTTCGCCCAGCTCATGCACGGCGGCCGGGTCGGCCACGAGGCGGTCCAGGGCCACCGGCCGGTCGGCCCCTCCGCCGTCGCCCTGGACGGCAAGGTGTACGCGGGCACCGAGCTGGGCTTCCAGCCCGCGCCCGTGCCGTACGCCCTCAGCACGGCGGAGGCCGCCGAGGAGGCGCGGCTGTTCGGGGCCGCCGCCCGCCGGGCCGTGGACGCCGGCTTCGACGGCGTCGAACTCCACGGCGCCAACGGCTACCTCATCCAGCAGTTCCTCTCCTCCCGCGCCAACCGGCGCACCGACGCGTACGGCGGCGGCGTCACCGGCCGCATCCGGTTCGCCGTCGAGGCGGTGGAGGCCGCGGCCGACGCCATCGGCGCAGACCGGGTCGGCCTGCGGATCTCCCCCGGCGGCACCGCCTGGGACACCGCCGAGGAGGACATCCCGCGGCTGTACGGGGCGCTCACCGACGCCCTCGCCCCGCTCGGACTCGCCTACCTCCACACCCTCGTCACCACCGACGAGGACACGCTCCTCGCCCTGCGCAAGGCGTGGCCCGGCACCTTCATGGTCAACCCCTCGGGACAGATCGGCCCGCAGGAGGCCACCCGCGAGGGCGGCCAGGAGTGGCTGGCGCGCGGCGCCGACCTGGTCAGCTACGGCCGCAAGTACCTGGCCAACCCCGACCTGGTGGAACGGTTCCGCACCGGCGCCCCGCTGCACCCCACGCCCGACCACATGACCTTCTACCAGGACGACACGGCGTTCATCAGCTACACCAGCGCCCCGTACGCGTAACCCGGGGACCGGCGGCTCACGGCTCCGGCGCGTCGAGGACGGCGGCGGTCACCGGCCCCGCGTCCCGGCCGCCGGAGCCGCCGTCCTCCGCCGTCCGGGACGCGGACGCGCGGTTCGATGCCGTTCCGCCATGAAGGTCACGTGTGCCTTGCGGGAGGCGTCCGGGGAGATCCGGCGGGCGGATGCGTGGTTGCCGTGGAAATACGGGTTCGTCCCCAGCCGGCGCTCCTAGCGTGTGGGCGGGCCGCGCGGTGCGGCCGAGCGAGCGCACAGAGTCAGGGGGCACCTATGAGCGCATACCGTCCGGACCGCCGGGGCGTACTGAAGGCGGCTGGTTCGATCACCGCCGCGATGGCGCTGGGCGGCGGCGCCGTCCTGGGCGCGGCGGCTCCGGCGCAGGCGGCCGGGGACGGCTTCGGGCTGCGGATCGTGGAACGCGACGAGCGCGACGCCCGGATGCGGTACTACCGGTTCGCGACGGACGCGATCCAGTGGGACCCGGCCGTCAACGTGCTGCTGCCGGACGACTACCACACCAGCGGGCGCACGTACCCGGTCCTCTACCTCTTCCACGGCGGGCTGGAGGACTTCAGGACCTTCGCTACGGACCCCGGGCGTGACATCCGCGCGCTGACCGCGGGCAAGCCGCTCATCGTCGTGATGCCGGACGGCGGCCCGGCCGGCTGGTACAGCAACCCGGTCAGCTCGTTCACCGGGCCCCGCAACTGGGAGGACTTCCACATCCACCAGCTCCTGCCGTGGATCGAGGCGAACTTCCGCACCTACGCGGAGTACGACGGCCGGGCCGTCGGCGGGTTCTCGATGGGCGGGTTCGGCGCGCTGAAGTACGCCGCCAAGTACTTCGGCCACTTCGCCTCGGTGAGCGCGCACTCCGGCCCGGCCAGCCTCCGCCGCGACAACGGGGCGGTGGTCCACTGGGCGAACGTGTCCTCCGCCGCCGTGGAACTGGGCACCGGCACGGTGTACGGCGTGCCGTGGGACGAGGCCCGGGTCAGCGCCGACAACCCGGTCGAGCGGCTGGAGAGCTACCGGAACAAGCGGATCTTCCTGGTCGCCGGGACCAGCCCCGACCCGACCAACCCGTTCGACACGCTGAACGAGGTGCATGTGCTCAACGGTCAGCGGGAGTTCCGCTCGCTGCTCGCCGGGGCCGGCATCGGGCACGAGGCGCACGAGGCGGAGGGCGGTCACGTGGTGCGCAGGGACCTGCTGGCCCGTGACATCGACGGCGTCATCGCCCGGCTCCGCAAGGCGTAGCCCGGCGCCCGTCCGTCCCGTCCGTCCCGGCCGCACCGCCCCACGGCGGGGCGGCCGGGGCTCGCGTGCCGGAGGCCGGGTCAGGCCGGGCGGACGGCGCTGTGCCAGGGCATGTAGTCGATCGACTCGACCTTCACCACATCGCCCGGCTTCGGGGCGTGGATCATCTGGCCGCCGCCGATGTACAGGCCGACGTGGCTGATGTCGCTGTAGAAGAAGACCAGATCGCCCGGCTGGAGGTCGGACTTGGCGACCTTGGTGCCGATGTTCACCTGGTCCCAGGTGACCCGGGGGAGCTGCACCCCGGCCTCGCGCCAGGCCGCCTGGGTGAGCCCGGAGCAGTCGTAGGAGTTCGGCCCGGTGGCGCCCCACACATACGGTTTGCCGATCTGCGCCTCGGCGAACGCGATGGCCGCCTGCGCCTTCGTCGCGTACCCGCTGCCCGCCTCCGAGCCGCCGGAACCGGAACCGGAACCCGAGCCGGTGCCGGAACCCGACCCGGAGCCGCCGGCGTTCGCCTCGGCCTCCTCCGCGAGCCGCGCCGCCTCCTCCTCGGCCGCCGCCCGCTCCGCCGCCTCGCGCTCCAGCCGCTGCTGTTCGGCGACCCGCTCGGCCTCCTCGCGCTCCAGGCGCTCCAGTTCGGCCAGCTCCTCCTGCTCCTCGTCGCTCAGCTGCTCCAGCAGCTGCCGGGCCTCGGCGAGCTTGCCCTGGACCTCTTCCTTCTGCGCCTGGAGTTCGTCCTCGCGCACCACCAGCTCGTCCAGCGCCTCGGTGGCCGCGTCGCGCTGCTCGGTGGCCTCGGCCTGCCGGTCGGTGTAGTCGGTGAGCGCCTGCTGCTGCTGGTCGCCGAGCCGGGTGAGCGCGTACCGCTGGTCGAAGTAGCTCTGCGGGTCGTCCGCGAGCATGAAGGTGACGGTGGACGGCATGGCGGAGCCGGCGCCCGAACGGTACTGGGCGGCGGCGAAGCTGCCGAGCGTGCGGCGGGCCTCGTTGACCCGGTCGGTGGCGCGCTCGGCCTCGTCGAGCAGCGTCTCGACCAGCGCCTGCTGCTCGCTCACGTCCTCCTGCGCCGCGTTGTAGTGCTGGGTGGCGGTGCCCGCCTCCCGGTACAGGGTGTCCACCCGGTCCTTGACCTCGGCGGCGCGGGCGGTCGCCTCCTCGGCGCGCTGCCGCTGGTCGTCGATGTCGTCGGCGAACGCGGGCTGGGAGGTCAGCCAGGTGGCCGAGGCGAGAGCGGCGGCGCCCATGCCCAGGGCGCCCCTGCGTCCGGCGGGGGATTCCAGGATTCCGGTACGCGGCTTGCGGTGAGTACCCAAGGCCGGAGGTCTCCTTCTGTGTCCTCTTCCTCGCCGCCCACCGGGGGAAGGTGGCCCCCAGGCGCACCCCAAGTCAGCGGTCGGGCGACTCGTGCCGCCGGGGCCGGCGGGCAGGGGAGCGAGCCACCTGCCGTCGCACGGTAGCCATCACGAGGGGCTCTTGTGAAGACTGATGTGCGATATGACCGAAATCAATTTGTGACCTAGGAGGGGTTTTCCTTCAGCCGGCGCCGTTCCCAGAGGTTCGGATGGCGGACGACGGCGCCCCCGATGCCGCCGTTGCCGGTCAGCCGCAGCCCGGGCGTGCGCTCGTCGGGCACCACGTGCTCCGTCTTGTTCTTGAACCCGCCGAGGTCACCTTCGAAGTCCTGGGCGTCGATCGCCCAGCCCGCCGGAACCACCAGGGTCACCCCGCCCATCCCGCCCTGGATCTCCACCTCGGTCTCCAGGGCGCTCAGTTCGGCCCGGGTGAAATCGAGCTTGACGCCGCCCATGCCGCCCCGGGCGATGATCCTGGCCGGCGCCCGCCAGTAGCCCGTACGCTCCGCGCCGCCCACCCCGCCCTTGATGGTGAGTTCGGCGGGGACGGGGCGCGCCGCCGGCCGGGGCGCGAGCGGCGCGGGGGCCGCCGCGGGCGTGGACGCGGCCGGGCCGGGCAGGTCGGCGGTCAGGGCCGCCAGCTCGCCGTACGTCCGGGCGCTGAGCGCCCGCTCCAGCCGTTCCTCCAGCTCGTCGAGGTCGATCCGGCCCTCCCCTGCCGCCTCCCGCAGCCGTTCGACCACGAGGTCCCGGTCGGCGTGCGAGGCACGTAGTTCGTCCTGCGATCGGCGCTCCGTCATGAACCTGATTGTAGGAGCGGCGATCCGGCGCCGGGCCCGTCCGCCCGGTCGGAATCCGGGACCGCCCACCGGCGGGCAGGTCCTAGACTCGGGAGACGATGAGCGGCCTCTTTGACGACAGTGTTCTGGCGGACCTCGTACCCCCGGGTGCGGAGGCGCCCCCGCCTCCCCCCGAGGACGACGGCCACGGGGAGGAGGTTCCCCATGAGCTGTTCGCCATGGCGTCCGAGGTGTCCGAGCGCGACGTGTACTACCGCAACGGCGCCCTCAAGCCCGTCACCGACCCGGCCCAGCTGCTCGACGGGCTGAACGAGCAGCAGCGCGCCGCCGTCACGCACAGTGGTTCGCCGCTGCTCATCGTGGCCGGCGCCGGCTCCGGCAAGACCCGGGTCCTCACCCACCGCATCGCCTATCTGCTGGCCGCGCGCGGCGCCCACCCGGGCCAGATCCTCGCCATCACCTTCACCAACAAGGCCGCGGGCGAGATGAAGGAACGGGTCGCCGATCTCGTCGGCCCGCGCGCCGCCGCGATGTGGGTGATGACCTTCCACAGCGCCTGTGTGCGGATCCTGCGCCGGGAGAGCAAGCACCTCGGCTTCACCTCCAGCTTCTCCATCTACGACGCCGCCGACTCCAAGCGGCTGATGGCGCTGGTCTGCCGCGATCTGGACCTGGACCCCAAGCGGTTCCCGCCCAAGTCGTTCAGCGCCAAGGTCTCCAACCTCAAGAACGAGCTGATCGACGAGGAGACCTTCGCGGGGCAAGCGAGCGATGGTTTCGAGAAGACGCTGGCCGAGGCGTACGCGCTCTACCAGTCCCGGCTGCGCGAGGCCAACGCGCTGGACTTCGACGACATCATCATGACCACCGTCCATCTGCTCCAGGCGTTCCCCGACATCGCCGAGCACTACCGGCGGCGGTTCCGGCACATCCTGGTGGACGAGTACCAGGACACCAACATCGCCCAGTACACCCTCATCCGCGAACTGGTCGGCACCGAGGACCCCGGCGAGCTGTGCGTGGTGGGTGACGCCGACCAGTCGATCTACGCCTTCCGGGGCGCCACCATCCGCAACATCCTCCAGTTCGAGGAGGACTACCCGCAGGCCACCACCCTGCTGCTGGAGCAGAACTACCGCTCCACCCAGACCATCCTCTCCGCCGCCAACGCCGTCATCGAGCGCAACGAGAGCCGCCGCCCGAAGAACCTGTGGACGCAGGCCGGCAGCGGCGCCCGGATCACCGGCTACGTCGCGGACACCGAGCACGACGAGGCCCAGTTCGTCGCCGACGAGATCGACCGGCTCACCGACGCCGGGGACGCCAAGCCGGGCGACGTCGCCGTCTTCTACCGCACCAACGCCCAGTCCCGCGTCTTCGAAGAGGTTTTCATCCGGGTCGGCCTGCCGTACAAGGTCGTCGGCGGCGTCCGCTTCTACGAGCGCCGCGAGGTCCGCGATGTCCTCGCCTATCTGCGGGTGCTGGCCAACCCGGAGGACACCGTTCCGCTGCGCCGCATCCTGAACGTCCCCAAGCGCGGCATCGGCGACCGCGCCGAGGCGATGCTGGAGGCGCTCGCCCAGCGCGAGAAGATCTCCTTCGCGCAGGCGCTCGCGCGGGTGGACGAGGCGTACGGCATGGCGGCCCGTTCCATGAACGCCGTCAAGCGCTTCAACGTCCTGCTGGAGGAACTGCGCACGGTCGCCGAATCCGGCGCGGGACCGGCCACCGTCCTGGAGGCCGTCCTCGAACAGACGGGCTACCTGGCGGAGTTGCAGTCCTCCACCGACCCCCAGGACGAGACCCGGGTGGAGAACCTCCAGGAGCTGGCCTCCGTCGCCCTGGAGTTCGAGCAGCAGCGGGAGGACGAGACGCCCGGCACGCTGGCCGAGTTCCTGGAGCGGGTGGCGCTGGTCGCCGACTCCGACGAGATCCCGGACGAGACGGAGGGCGAGGACAAGGGCGTCATCACGCTCATGACCCTGCACACCGCCAAGGGCCTGGAATTCCCCGTGGTGTTCCTCAGCGGCATGGAGGACGGCGTCTTCCCGCACCTGCGCTCCCTCGGCAAGACCAAGGAGCTGGAGGAGGAGCGCCGGCTGGCGTACGTGGGCATCACCCGCGCGCGCGAGCGGCTGTACGTGACCCGGGCCGCGCTGCGCAGCGCCTGGGGCCAGCCGCAGCACAACCCGCCCTCCCGCTTCCTGGAGGAGATCCCCGAGCAGCACCTGGACTGGCGCCGCACCGGCCCGCTGGCGGCGGCGCCCCCGCCCCCGCTGAGTTCCGTGCGGCGCGGCACCTCCTCGGGCCCGGCGGGCGGCTTCGCCACCGGCCGGGCGCCCGCCCGGGGCGGCACGGCGCGGCAGGTGGTCGAGCTGGCGGCCGGGGACCGGGTCAGCCACGACTCGTTCGGCCTGGGCCGGGTCGTCTCGGTGCAGGGCAGCGGCGACCGGGCGGAGGCGACCATCGACTTCGGCGGCGAGAAGCCCAAGCGGCTGCTGCTCCGTTACGCCCCGGTGGAGAAGCTCTGACGCTGCGCTGACACCGTGCGGCGGATGTGTCGCTGTCCTGTCACAGACGGGATAAAAGCCTTGTGAAGTCCCCCGGGACGGGATGAGATGGCCCGGCATTGTTCTCATCCTCGTTGTCGTACTCCAGTTCTTCACCGACCGCCGGAGTACGGTCTCAGCACTCTCCACCCAGGGGGAATCGTCATGAGCCAGCCGTGGCAGCAGCCGCAACAGCCGGGCGGATACGGCCAGCAGCCGCCGGGCGGTGGGTACGGCCCGCCGCAGGGCCAGCCCCCGCAGCAGCCGCCGCAGCCCGGTTACGGCTACCCGCAGCAGCCCCCCGGCCCGTCCCCGGCCCAGGGCGCCTACGGCCAGCCCCCGCAGCAGCCCTACGGGGCCCCGCCGCAGGGCGGCTTCCCGCCGCCCCCGCCGCCGGGCACCGGGAGCAGCAAGGCCCCGCTGGCGATCCTGGCGGCACTGGGCATCGGCATCGTGCTGCTGTTCGTGTACGGGTTCATCGTGTCCAGCTTCTTCGACGCCGAGGAGGCCGCCCGCAGCGGGTCGTCCGAGTACCCGCAGTGGACGTACGCCGCCGTGGTCGTCGGTGCGCTCATCGCGCTCCCGATCGGCAAGCTGGCGCCCCGCAACTGGGGTGCGTACGCGGCGGGCGCGGTGATCGCGCTGCTGTCCATGTTCCTGGGTGAGCTGTTCGCCACCGCGAGCATGATCTCCGGCATCGAGTCCGCGTTCATGGACCAGCAGGGCATCAGCTCGGCGGATCTCGCCGCCATGGGCGCGGAGACCAAGAGCGGTTTCGGCTACTTCTTCGGGGACTTCGGCGATGTGTTCGACGTGTGGAAGGAAGGCGCCGAGGCCATCAACTGGATCTTCGTCTTCGTGGCGCCGCTCGCCGCGCTCGGTGTCGCCTACCGGGTGGGCCAGAGCAGCAACAACTGACGCCTCCGGCGCCGGGAACGCACCACGGCCCGCCGTCCCCGCAGGGGGAGGGCGGGCCGTTCGCCGTGGCCGGCGCGGATCAGGTGGGCTCCAGGCCCTTGTTGCGCAGCCAGGTCAGCGGGTCGATGGTGCCGCCGCCCGCCGGGCGCACCTCGAAGTGCAGGTGCGGCCCGGTGGAGTTGCCGGAGTTGCCGGAGTACGCGATCACGGTGCCCGCCTGCACGTACCCGGACTGGTAGGCGGTGCTGCTCAGATGCGCGTACCAGGTCTCGGTGCCGTCGGCGGCGGTGAGGATCAGCAGGTTGCCGTAACTGATGTGCCACTGGGTGCGGATGGTGCCGTCCGTGGCCGCCTTCACCGGGGTGCCGTAGCCGACCGGGAAGTCGATGCCGGTGTGCAGCGACAGCCAGTTGATGCCGGCCTGCCCGTAGTAGGCGCTCAGCCCGTGCTGGTCGACCGGGATCGCGAACTTGGGGCGCGCCGCCTCGATCCGGGCGGCCTCCTCCTCGGCGGCGATCCGCTCCTGCTCCAGCCGCTCCTCCAGGTCCAGCCGGCCCTGGGTGCGGCTGGCGCGGTCGGCGTAGTCGTCGACGGCGGCCGACAGGCTCTCCAGCTGGGTGTCGAACTCCTTGTTCGCCTCCACCTGCTGGGCCTCGCCGGGGTCGGGCGCGGCCACCGGAGGCTCGTCCTCCACGCTGTCGGAGCTGGAGACGGTGGCGGCGGTCGCCACGGCCGTCATGCCCAGCACTGCGAGGGAGGGCGCGGCGACGGACAGCAGCGCGGAGCGCTTGGGCTTGGGGCAGCGGCGCCGGCCGCGGCCCGCCGGGCGTTCGGGCGCGCACTCGTCGGGGCCGCCGTCCTGCGGGCCCTCGGCGGGCTGCCAGGGCTCCGGCTGCAAGACGTCCCCGGCGCCCAGCGGGGCGGCCCCGGCCTCGTCCGGTCCCGGCTCCCCGTCCGCCTCCCGGTCCAGGGGGCCGGGCGCGGCCTCGGCGGCCTGCCCGGTGCCGTCGGCGTGCTCCGGCTGGTACTCCTGCTCGGGCCCGGCGGTGTGGTCCGGCTGGTACTCCTGCTCGTAGAGGGGAGTTCCGTGCACGGGTGTGTCGTAGGTGTCGTAGGCGGTGCCGGGGTCGGGGGAGCCGTAGGTCTCGTACGCGTCGTAACCGGCGTACGCCTGCTGCCCGTCCGCCGGGGCGGCGGTCTCGGGGGCGAGGGTGGCGGTCCCGGCGGCGGGGGTCTGCTGCTCCCAGCCGTAGGTGCTGTCCCAGCCGTTCCCGTAGGTGTCGTAGCCGGTGTCCTGGGCAGCGGCCTGGGCGGGTGCCTGGTACCCGTCGTACGCGGGGTAACCGTCGTACGAGAGCGTCCCGTAGGAGGGGTTTCCGATCTCGTCAGTGTGGCCTGTCGGTGAGAAGACTCCCGACGGGTGACGATCGCTCACTGACTACGCCTTTCGGCTCGACTACAGGAGCTGGGGTGGGGACCCGGCGGCTGCGTACGGCAGCGCGACTGTACCTGTCGTTTCCTCGCCGAGACAATCTTTCCCGAGGTTTCGCGGGCTCAAGAATCGGGCAATCAGCCGCCATTCGGGACCGGCATCATCGGTGCCACACGATGTGTTCGATATCTGTTCGGATAAATGTCCCGCCACCCCCCTCATGTGATCTGCCTCGCGGCGGGTGCGTAAGCCTGGCCGATTGCGGGATGCTGAAGTTAATGTCCGTTCACTCCGGCATCGGCGCCGGAGCATCTCGGGAGGCTAGCGATGGGTGTTTCCGGACCGATCCGGGTCGTTATCGCCAAACCAGGGCTCGACGGTCACGACCGGGGCGCGAAGGTCATCGCGCGCGCCCTGCGCGACGCGGGCATGGAGGTCATCTACACCGGGCTGCACCAGACCCCGGAACAGATCGTGGACACCGCCATCCAGGAGGACGCCGACGCCATCGGCCTGTCGGTCCTTTCCGGCGCGCACAACACACTCTTCGCCCGGGTGATCGAACTCCTGAAGGAAAGGGACGCCACCGATATCAAGGTCTTCGGGGGAGGGATCATCCCGGAGGCGGACATTCCCCCGCTCAAGGCGGCGGGCGTCTCCGCGATCTTCACCCCCGGCGCGCCCACCGGGGACGTGGTGACCTGGGTGCGGGAGCACATCCGGGCCGCCTGAGGGGGCCGGGTGCGGGCGGGGCGGGTGGTCCCCGGGGGGCCCGCGTACGGTTTTGTGACCCTTGTCACCACCCAGGTGTGACCTGGATTTCAAAGAGGCAAATGACCCACCGGTACGCTGCACTGCGGACCTGCCGCGTGCTCGCATGCGCTGCGGCCACCCGGCACGCCCACGCTGAAACGAACCGCGAGACCACTGATTGAGGGACGGACGCGCGTGGACCTGTTCGAGTATCAGGCGAGGGACATCTTCGCCAAGCATGACGTACCGGTGCTGGCCGGTGAAGTCATCGACACGCCGGAGGCGGCGCGCGAGGTGACCGAGCGACTGGGTGGCCGCGCGGTCGTCAAGGCGCAGGTGAAGACCGGCGGCCGGGGCAAGGCCGGCGGTGTCAAGCTCGCCTCCGACCCCGATGACGCGGTGGCGAAGGCCGGCGCGATCCTGGGCATGGACATCAAGGGCCACACGGTCCACAAGGTGATGCTGGCCCAGACCGCGGACATCGCGGAGGAGTACTACGTCTCCTTCCTGCTGGACCGCACCAACCGCACCTTCCTCGCCATGGCCTCCGTCGAGGGCGGCGTGGAGATCGAGGAGGTCGCCGCCACCAACCCCGAGGCGCTGGCCAAGATCGCGGTGGACCCCATCGACGGCGTGACCGAGACCAAGGCCCGCGAGATCGTCGAGGCGGCGAAGTTCCCGGCCGAGGTCGCCGACCAGGTCGTCACCACCCTCCAGCGGCTGTGGGACGTCTTCATCAAGGAAGACGCCCTGCTGGTCGAGGTCAACCCGCTGGTCAAGACCGGCGACGGCAAGATCATCGCCCTGGACGGCAAGGTCTCCCTGGACGCGAACGCCGAGTTCCGCCAGGCCGACCACGCCGCCCTGGAGGACAAGGCCGCGGCCAACCCCCTGGAGGCGGCGGCCAAGGCCAAGGGCCTGAACTACGTCAAGCTCGAAGGCGGCAACGTCGGCATCATCGGCAACGGCGCCGGGCTCGTCATGAGCACCCTGGACGTCGTGGCGTACGCGGGCGAGGCCCACAACGGCGCCAAGCCGGCCAACTTCCTCGACATCGGCGGCGGCGCCTCCGCCGAGGTGATGGCCAACGGTCTGGAGATCATCCTGGGCGACCCGGACGTCACCTCCGTCTTCGTGAACGTCTTCGGCGGCATCACCGCCTGCGACGCGGTCGCCAACGGCATCGTCCAGGCGCTCGAACTGCTGAGCAGCAAGGGCGAGGAGGTCACCAAGCCGCTGGTCGTCCGTCTCGACGGCAACAACGCCGAGCTGGGCCGGAAGATCCTGACCGACGCGAACCACCCGCTGGTGGAGCAGGTCGACACCATGGACGGCGCGGCCGACCGTGCCGCCGAGCTGGCCGCCGCCAAGTAATCACAGGACGAGGACACCGAACACACCATGGCTATTTTCCTCACCAAGGAAAGCAAGGTCATCGTCCAGGGGATGACCGGCTCCGAGGGGCAGAAGCACACCCGGCGGATGCTGGCCGCCGGCACCAACATCGTCGGGGGCGTCAACCCGCGCAAGGCGGGCACCTCCGTCGACTTCGACGGCACCGAGATCCCGGTCTTCGGCAGCGTCAAGGACGCCATCGAGGCGACCGGCGCCGACGTGACCGTCATCTTCGTCCCGGAGAAGTTCACCAAGGACGCGGTCATCGAGGCGATCGACGCCGAGATCCCGCTGGCCGTCGTGATCACCGAGGGCATCCCGGTGCACGACACCGCCGCCTTCTGGGCCCACGCCGGCAAGAAGGGCAACAAGACCCGCATCATCGGCCCCAACTGCCCCGGCCTCATCACCCCGGGCCAGTCCAACGCGGGCATCATCCCGGCCGACATCACCAAGCCGGGCAAGATCGGTCTGGTGTCGAAGTCCGGCACCCTGACCTACCAGATGATGTACGAGCTGCGCGACATCGGCTTCAGCTCGGCGGTCGGCATCGGTGGTGACCCGATCATCGGCACCACCCACATCGACGCCCTCGCCGCGTTCGAGGCCGACCCCGACACCGAGCTGATCGTGATGATCGGCGAGATCGGCGGCGACGCCGAGGAGCGGGCCGCGGACTTCATCAAGGCCAACGTCACCAAGCCGGTCGTCGGCTACGTGGCGGGCTTCACCGCGCCCGAGGGCAAGACGATGGGCCACGCCGGCGCCATCGTCTCCGGCTCCTCCGGCACGGCCCAGGCCAAGAAGGAGGCCCTGGAGGCCGCGGGCGTCAAGGTCGGCAAGACCCCGTCCGAGACGGCGCTGCTCGCCCGCGAGCTGCTGGCCGCCGGCTGACCCCACGGGAACGCACAGCGGGGCGCCCCGGCCGTACACCGTACGGC
>NZ_JBHWJL010000049.1:0-26117 GCF_042731495.1 Streptomyces sp. NPDC059853 | reverse complement strand
GGATGGGGGAGTTGTTCGAGGCGATGCTGGCCGCCACGGCGGCGGCCAGCCGGGAGCGGGTGCGCGACAGCGAGGCGTGGACGCTGCACCGGGTCTTCGTCACCGGCCGGCCGCACTGGGAGGCGGTCACCGGGGAGCACGGCCTCACGCTGTGGGTGACCGAGCCGCCGCCGGGGCTGGCGGTTCGGCAGCCGCCCGGCGGTCTGGTCGCGGTGCTCGACGAACTCGTGGACAACGCCGCCTGGCTCTCGGGCGGCAGCACGGTGACGGTGACCGCGTCGGTGGACCCGGACGGGGCCTTCGGCACGGTGGTCGTCACCGACGACGGCACCGGCCTGACCGCCGAGGAGCGGGAGGCGGCCCGCGGCCGGTTCTGGCGGGCGCCGCGCCACCAGAACGTCCGGGGCACCGGGCTGGGCCTGGCGATCATCCACGACGTGGTGGAGGACGTGGGCGGCGAGGTGCGGCTGGAGGAGCGGGCCCCGCACGGGCTGCGGGTGGCGGTGCGGCTGCCGGTGGTGAGGCGGACGGGCGGCTGACACCGCCGCCGGTCACAGCTTCGCGGACCGGAACCAGCCGGCCGCGCCCGGGTGCAGGGCGATGGGCACGGTGGCGGCGGCGGTGCGCGGGTTGATCTGGTACGCCTCGGGCCGGCTCCTGGCGAGCACGTCGGCGCCCTCCACCGTGGTCCGGGTGAAGAACCGCGCCGCGTCCTCGGGGAAGCCGGCGCGCACCGCGATCAGGGTGGGGACGGCCAGGGTCACGGTGGTGGCGACCTCCGGGTAGACGGTGCCGGAGATCGTCACCGGCAGATACTCCCCGGGGTGCGCGGAGCGCATGGCCTCCGCCTCGGCGGCCAGGTCCACGAAGTGCAGCGGCGGCGCGTGCTCCAGCAGCCAGGAGATGGCGGGGGTGGGCATCGCGGTGAGCGAGAACACCGCGTCCACCCGGCCGTCCACCAGCGCCCGGGCGGCCTCCTGCTGGCCGAGGTCGCGGACGTCCACCTCGACCCGGGCGGCGTCCATCAGCCGCTGGCCGGTGAACCGGGTGCCCGAGCCGGGCAGTCCGCAGGCGACCGGCCGCCCGGCGAGGTCGCCGAGGGTGCGCAGCCCGCTGTCCCGCAGCGTGACCAGGTGCACCACCGAGTCGAAGATCCGCAGCAGGGCGGACATCTCACCGTCGTGCGGGCGCAGCACGTCCACGTTGGCGTAGGCGAGGTCGACCTCCTCCGCCAGCAGCAGCCGCAGATTGTCGACCGACGCCTCGGTGAAGACGACCTCCACGGCGTCCCGGCCCAGCGCGTCGTTCCACAGCGCGGCCAGGGCGGCGCCGGATTCGCGGTAGGTGGCGCCGTCGGGTCCGGTGGCGAGCTTGAGCCGGTCGATGCCGAGCACGGGGCCGGCGCCGCACATGCCCGCCGTCAGTCCCAGTGGACCGGCCAGCAGCAGCGCGCGCCTGGAGATCCCGCGCGGCGACCCCAATGTCAGATCAACCCCAAATTCTTTCCCGATGCGTTGCTGCGACGCCTGCTCGCCCGCACTGTGATGCGATCCACAGATTAACAGTCACAGGGATGGACGACCCATGACGAAAGCTCCGGCCGCAAAACCGAAGAAGCGGATCTACCAGCACCTTTACTTCTGGGTGCTGGTCGGCATCAGTATCGGCATCGGCATAGGACTCGCGGCGCCCGGGGTGGGCGCCGACATGAAGTGGCTGGCCGACCTCTTCATCAAGCTGGTGAAGGTGGTGATCGCGCCGACCATCTTCGCCACGGTGGTGGTGGGCATCGCCGGTATGGGCAACCTCGCCAAGGCGGGCGGCCTGGCACTGAAGACGGTGCTGTACTTCAACATCACCACCGTCTTCGCCCTGGCCATCGGCCTGGTCGTGATCAACATCTGGCAGCCGGGCTCCGGTCTCGGCTACGACATCGAGTCCTTCGACACCTCGGCCGCGGACGCCACCATCGAGTCGGCCGGTGCGACCGACTCCGGCTTCTCCGGGTTCGTCCTGGACCTGGTCCCGACCTCCTTCGCCAGCGCGTTCGTCGAGGGCAAGCTGCTCCAGGTGCTGCTGCTGGCCATCCTGGTCGCGGTGGCGCTGAGCATGCTGGGCTCGCGGGCCGAGGGCATGGTGCGCGGTCTGGACACCTTCGCCAAGACCATGTTCGGCGTCATCAAGCTGGTCATGTGGGTCGCGCCGCTGGGCGCCATGGGCGGGATGGCCTTCACCATCGGCGAGCACGGCAGCGCGATCCTGGGCTCGCTGGCCTCGTTCATGATCTCGTTCTGGGTCACCTGTCTGCTGTTCATCACGCTGGTGCTGGGCGTGGTCTGCCGGATGACCGGCTTCAGCCTGGTGAAGTACGTCCGCTACATCAAGGACGAACTGCTCATCGTGCTGGGCACCTCGTCCTCCGAGACCGTGCTGCCGCGCATGATGACCAAGCTGGAGGCGGCCGGTACGCCCAAGCACGTGGTGGGCATGACCATCCCGACCGGGTACTCCTTCAACCTGGACGGCACCGCGATCTACATGTCCATGGGCGCGCTGTTCATCGCGCAGGCCTTCGGCGTGGACGTGTCCATCTGGACCCAGATCGGCCTGCTGGTCTTCATGCTGATCTCCTCCAACGGTGCCGCGGGCGTCTCCGGCGCGGGCCTGGTCACCCTGGCCGCCTCGCTGGCCGCCTTCGACTCGGTGATCCCGGTGGCGGGCATCGCGCTGATCGTCGGCATCGACCGCTTCATGAGCGAGGGCCGCGCGCTGACCAACCTGACCGGCAACGGCATCGGTACGCTGGCGATCGCCCGCTGGACCGGTGACCTGGACCGCGACCGGCTGAAGTACGTGCTGGACAACCCGCAGACCGTCGACGTGGACGAACTCATGAAGCAGGAGGCGCTGGGCGCCACCACTTCGGCCACGGACGCCGCCCGCGGGGAGACCGAGCCGCAGAAGGAGACCGCGGACCGCGGCGCCTGACCTCCCGGTCCCCGGCGGCGGATTTGGGCGGCATCGCCGTACCCGATATCGTGGTGCGGTATGCCTCCGTATGGATGATGTCCGGTTTCCAGCGATCCCGTCCGTCCGCCGCCGGGGGCCACAACCTCTCACTCACTGACCCGGAGAGAGCATGCCTCCCAAGAAGAAGAAGGTCACGGGGCTGATCAAGCTCCAGATCCAGGCCGGCGCCGCCAACCCGGCGCCGCCGGTCGGCCCGGCGCTGGGCCAGCACGGCGTCAACATCATGGAGTTCTGCAAGGCCTACAACGCGGCGACCGAGTCGCAGCGTGGCTGGGTGATCCCGGTGGAGATCACGGTCTACGAGGACCGTTCCTTCACCTTCATCACCAAGACCCCGCCGGCCGCGAAGATGATCCTCAAGGCCGCGGGTGTGGAGAAGGGCTCCGGCGAGCCCCACAAGACCAAGGTCGCCAAGATCACGGCCGCCCAGGTCCGGGAGATCGCCACCACCAAGCTCCCCGACCTCAACGCCAACGACCTGGACGCCGCCTCGAAGATCATCGAGGGCACCGCGCGTTCCATGGGTGTCACCGTCGAGGGCTGAGCCCCGTACCACCGTGGCAGGGCCAGGCGCTGGCCCGGACCACGACTCCGCAGCATCAGCATTTGAGGAGCAGCAGTGAAGCGCAGCAAGAACTACCGCGGCGCGGACGCCAAGATCGACCGGGAGCGGCTGTACGCCCCCCTGGAGGCCGTCCGGCTCGCCAAGGAGACCTCTTCGCAGAAGTTCGACGCGACCGTCGAGGTCGCCATGCGGCTGGGTGTCGACCCCCGCAAGGCGGACCAGATGGTGCGTGGCACCGTGAACCTCCCGCACGGCACCGGCAAGACCGCCCGGGTCCTGGTCTTCGCGACCGGTGACCGTGCCGCGGCCGCGGAAGCCGCCGGCGCCGACATCGTCGGCTCGGACGAACTGATCGACGAGGTCTCCAAGGGCCGCCTGGACTTCGACGCCGTGGTGGCGACCCCGGACCTGATGGGCAAGGTCGGCCGGCTGGGCCGCGTGCTCGGTCCGCGTGGTCTGATGCCGAACCCGAAGACCGGCACCGTCACCCCGGATGTCGCCAAGGCCGTCACCGAGATCAAGGGCGGCAAGATCGAGTTCCGGGTGGACAAGCACGCCAACCTCCACTTCATCATCGGCAAGGCGTCCTTCTCCGACGCCCAGCTGGTGGAGAACTACGCCGCGGCCCTCGAAGAGGTCACCCGGCTGAAGCCGGCCGCCGCCAAGGGCCGGTACGTGAAGAAGGCGACCTTCACCACCACCATGGGCCCCGGCGTTCCCGTCGACCCCAACCGCACCCGCAACCTCCTGGAGGAGGAGCCCGCCGTCTGATCGTGACGGCCGGCCGGTCGCAGGTACGGCAAAGGCCCGTCCCAGCTCTGTCACAGAGCCGGGACGGGCCTCTTGCATGACAGTCCTACCGGTTAGTGTCGGTTGGGTAAAGCGAGTTCCAACCGATTGTGGGGGATGACATGCGTCCCGTTCGCAAGGCACTGCTGGGAGTCGCCACCGCGGCGCTGCTGGCCGGCACGGCGGCATGCGGCAGCGACAACGGCGGTTCGGACGCCCAGGGCAACGGCGGCGACAACGAGGCCGGCTCCGGCACCTCCGCGCGCAGTGCCTTCGAGGCGCTGACGGCGGCGGCACAGACCACCGAGGAGATCACCTCGGCCGATGTCGTCACCGTCAGCCGGCAGGCCGGTAGCGAGGCGGTCCTCGACGGAACGCTGTCCTGGGCGGACGGTATCGAGATGACCGCGGTGATGACCGGCGACGAGTTCGGCTCCGCGCTCGGCGGCTCCGGCGAGGTCGACGTCGTGTGGGTCGACGGCGTGATGTACATGAACCTGGGCCCGCAGTTCGCCGCCGAGGCGGACGGCCGGCCGTGGATGGCCATGGACCTGGTGGCTCTCCTGGAGGAGGCGGGCGAGGACGCGCTGGGCACCGTGCTGTCCACCTCCATGGACCAGGGCGCGCAGAGCCCGGCCGAGCAGATGGCGATGCTGCTGGAGTCCGAGGACGTCGAGTGGATCGGCGAGGAGGAGCTGGACGGCGCCACCGTCAACCACTACAAGGGCACCCTGGCGATCGAGGACGTCTACGAGCTCCAGGGCACCTTCGACGGGCTGAGCGAGGAGGAGCGCGCCTCCCTGCTCGACCTGCTGAGCGAGCAGGGCACCGAGTTCTACGAGCTGGAGGTCTGGCTCAACGAGGACGACTTCCCGGTCAAGGTGAGCCAGTCCTACGACACCGCGATGGGCCCGGCCGAGCAGGAGACCACCTACAGCAACTTCGGTGCCGAGGTGAACGCGGAGGCCCCGCCGGCCGGTGAGGTCGTCGACTTCGTGGAGCTGCTGCAGATGATGGGCGCCGGCATCTGAGGTCCGCCGCGGGCAGCCGATTTGCCTGACCCGAACGTGTTCGCGTAATCTTCCACGGAAGCCAAAGACCGCTGGTTGTCGCCGTGTCTCCGGACAGGGTGGCCGAAGGATCCGCTGATCGCGGGCGACCTGCGCAGGTGACTGTGGAAGACCGTGTTCTCGAAGTCTGCCCCGTGCGCCTGCGCCGGGGCGTTTGTTGTGTACAGCCCCTTCCGTGCGGTCCGACATCCCGGAAGGAGGGCCGAGGTTCATGGCGAGCCCCGACAAGGTCACAGCCGTCGCGGAGATCAAGGAGAAGTTCGAGAACTCCAACGCGGCGGTTGTCACCGCGTACACCGGTCTCACCGTGGCGCAGCTGAAGGACCTGCGCCGTTCTCTCGGTGAGAACACTCAGTACCACGTGACGAAGAACACGCTGACCAAGATCGCGGCCAACGAGGCCGGGATCGCGGAGCTGGACGAGCACCTCACGGGCTCGACGGCGGTCGCCTTCATCACCGGTGACCCGGTGGAGGCGGCGAAGGGTCTGCGCGACTTCGCGAAGGCCAACCCCGCCCTGGTGATCAAGGGCGGTGTTCTCGACGGCAACGCGCTCAGCGCCGACGAGATCAACAAGCTCGCGGACCTCGAGTCCCGCGAGGTGCTGCTCGCCAAGCTGGCCGGCAACATGAAGGCGTCCATGGCCAAGGCCGCGGCGACCTTCCAGGCCCCGCTCACGGAGTTCGTCCGCACCATGGACGCGCTGCGCGAGAAGGTCGAGCAGGGCGGTGCCGGTACGCCGGCTCCCGCCGAGGCCGAGTCCGCCGAGTAATCACGGCGTTCGGTCACAGCGGGCCCGCGAACGCCCGCCGAGAAACATCATCCCGGCACCAGCCGACTTAGTGGAAGGACCGCCCACCATGGCGACCAAGCTGACCCAGGAAGAGCTGCTGGAGCAGTTCGAGGACCTGACCCTGATCGAGCTCTCCGAGCTGGTCAAGGCGTTCGAGGAGAAGTTCGACGTCAAGGCCGCCGCCCCGGCCGCCGTTGCCGTCGCCGCCCCCGGTGGTGCCGGTGGCGCCGCCGAGGCCGCCGAGGAGAAGGACGAGTTCGACGTCGTCCTGACCGGCGCCGGTGACAAGAAGATCCAGGTCATCAAGGTCGTGCGTGAGCTGACCTCGCTGGGCCTGAAGGAGGCCAAGGACCTGGTCGACAACGCGCCGAAGCCGGTTCTGGAGAAGGTCGCGAAGGACGCCGCGGAGAAGGCCAAGGAGTCCCTCGAGGGCGCCGGCGCCTCCGTCGAGGTCAAGTGACCTACCGGGTCTGCTGACCCGCTGATCCTCCGGGGTCACCCTGAGTCCACATGACTCAACCGAGGGCGATCACCCAGTCGGGTGGTCGCCCTTCGGCGTTGTGGTGACGACTTGGCCACCTGACGCGATCGGCAGGTATGGTGATCTTCGGTTGTCGACAGGCCCTTCGGGGGCCTTGACGAACTGCTCCCGGCACGCGATTCTCAGGTCGCGTCGCACATCGGTCCCTGAATCGAGGCATGGATCGCTGGCGAAGCGGGAAAGGTTGCGGCAGACGGGTCCGCACCCGGCGACCGAGGCAGCCGGAAGCGGGCGCGAGGGTACAGCGAGGGTGGCGCCTTGTTGGTGTGGCGGAGGCATTGGACATCAGTGGGTCTTGTGACTACACTGACCCTTTGCGCTGCCTAGCTGCCTCCTGCCCGTCACCAGGGGGGCGGGTATGCGCGCAGAGAGTCCGAGCCCTCGGAAGGACCCCCTCTTGGCCGCCTCGCGCAATGCCTCGACAACCAGTACGACTAATGGCACCAGCACCGCACCACTGCGTGTCTCTTTTGCGAAGATCAAGGAGCCTCTCGAGGTTCCGAACCTTCTGGCGCTGCAAACCGAGAGCTTTGACTGGCTGCTCGGCAACGACGCCTGGAAGGGTCGCGTCGAGGCCGCGCTGGAGAGTGGGCAGGACGTCCCCACCAAGTCCGGTCTGGAGGAGATCTTCGAGGAGATCTCCCCGATCGAGGACTTCTCCGGGTCGATGTCCCTGACTTTCCGCGACCACCGGTTCGAGCCGCCGAAGAACTCCATCGAGGAGTGCAAGGAGCGCGACTTCACCTACGCCGCGCCGCTCTTCGTCACCGCCGAGTTCACCAACAACGAGACCGGCGAGATCAAGTCCCAGACGGTCTTCATGGGCGACTTCCCGCTCATGACCGACAAGGGCACCTTCTGCATCAACGGCACCGAGCGTGTCGTCGTCACGCAGCTGGTCCGTTCCCCCGGCGCCTACTTCGACAGCACGATCGACAAGACGTCGGACAAGGACCTCTTCTCCGCCAAGATCATCCCGTCCCGGGGTGCCTGGCTGGAGATGGAGATCGACAAGCGCGACATGGTCGGCGTGCGCATCGACCGCAAGCGCAAGCAGTCCGTCACCGTGCTGCTGAAGGCCCTCGGCTGGACCTCCGACCAGATCCTGGAGGAGTTCGGCGAGTACGAGTCGATGCGGGCCACCCTGGAGAAGGACCACACCCAGGGCCAGGACGACGCGCTGCTGGACATCTACCGCAAGCTCCGTCCGGGCGAGCCGCCGACCCGCGAGGCCGCGCAGACCCTGCTGGAGAACCTGTACTTCAACCCGAAGCGGTACGACCTGGCCAAGGTCGGCCGGTACAAGATCAACAAGAAGCTGGGCGGCGACGAGCCGCTGGACGCCGGCGTCCTCACGGTCGAGGACATCGTCGCCACGATCAAGTACCTGGTCCGGCTGCACGCCGGTGAGACCGAGACCGTCTCCCCCAGCGGGCGGACGATCATCGTCGAGACCGACGACATCGACCACTTCGGCAACCGCCGCCTGCGCAACGTCGGCGAGCTGATCCAGAACCAGATCCGCACCGGTCTGGCCCGGATGGAGCGGGTGGTCCGCGAGCGCATGACCACGCAGGACGTCGAGGCCATCACGCCGCAGACGCTGATCAACATCCGGCCGGTCGTCGCCTCCATCAAGGAGTTCTTCGGCACCAGCCAGCTGTCGCAGTTCATGGACCACACCAACCCGCTCTCCGGGCTGACCCACAAGCGTCGCCTCAACGCGCTGGGCCCCGGTGGTCTGAGCCGTGAGCGGGCCGGTCTGGAAGTCCGTGACGTGCACCCCTCGCACTACGGCCGCATGTGCCCCATCGAGACCCCCGAAGGCCCGAACATCGGTCTGATCGGCTCGCTGGCGGCGTTCGCGCGGATCAACGCCTTCGGTTTCGTGGAGACCCCGTACCGCAAGGTCGTCGACGGTGTGGTCACCGACGAGGTGAACTACCTGACCGCCGACGAGGAGGACCGCTTCGTCATCGCGCAGGCCAACGCCAAGCTGACCGACGACTACCGGTTCGCCGAGGCCCGCGTCCTGGTGCGCCGCCGTGGCGGGGAGATCGACTACATCCCCGGCAGCGAGGTCGACTACATGGACGTCTCGCCGCGCCAGATGGTGTCGGTCGCGACCGCCATGATCCCGTTCCTGGAGCACGACGACGCCAACCGCGCGCTCATGGGCTCGAACATGATGCGCCAGGCGGTGCCGCTGATCAACGCCGAGGCGCCGCTGGTCGGCACCGGCATGGAGTACCGCTGCGCCACCGACGCGGGCGATGTCATCCGGGCCGAGCAGAACGGCGTCATCTCCGACGTCTCCGCCGACTACGTGACCATCGCCAACGACGACGGCACCCACGTCACGCACCGGCTGTCGAAGTTCACCCGCTCCAACCAGGGCACCTGCGTCAACCAGAAGGTCCTGGTCGAGGAGAACGAGCGCGTGGTGGCCGGCCAGGTCATCGCCGACGGCCCCTCCACCGACCGCGGTGAGATGGCGCTCGGCAAGAACCTGCTGGTCGCGTTCATGCCGTGGGAGGGCTACAACTACGAGGACGCGATCATCCTCTCCCAGCGTCTGGTGCAGGACGACGTCCTCTCCTCGATCCACATCGAGGAGCACGAGGTCGACGCCCGCGACACCAAGCTGGGCCCCGAGGAGATCACCCGGGACATCCCGAACGTCTCCGAGGAGGTGCTCGCCGACCTGGACGACCGCGGCATCATCCGCATCGGTGCCGAGGTCGAGGCCGGCGACATCCTGGTCGGCAAGGTCACCCCGAAGGGCGAGACCGAGCTGACCCCCGAGGAGCGGCTGCTGCGCGCGATCTTCGGCGAGAAGGCCCGCGAGGTGCGTGACACCTCGCTGAAGGTGCCGCACGGCGAGACCGGCAAGGTCATCGGGGTGCGCGTCTTCGACCGCGACGAGGGCGACGAGCTGCCCCCGGGCGTCAACCAGCTGGTGCGGGTGTACGTCGCGCAGAAGCGCAAGATCACCGACGGCGACAAGCTGGCCGGCCGGCACGGCAACAAGGGTGTCATCTCCAAGATCCTCCCCGTCGAGGACATGCCCTTCCTGGAGGACGGCACCCCGGTCGACATCATCCTCAACCCGCTGGGTGTCCCCTCCCGGATGAACCCCGGCCAGGTGCTGGAGATCCACCTCGGGTGGCTCGCCTCGCAGGGCTGGAAGGTGGAGGGCACCGAGGAGGAGTGGCAGCAGCGGCTCGCCGCGATCGGCGCCGACGAGGTCGCCCCCGGCACCAACGTCGCCACCCCGGTGTTCGACGGTGCCCGCGAGGACGAGATGGCCGGGCTCTTCGAGTCCACCATCCCCAACCGCGACGGCGACCGGCTGGTGCTGCCCACCGGCAAGGCCCGGATGTACGACGGCCGCTCCGGCGAGCCGTTCCCGGACCCGATCTCGGTCGGCTACATGTACATCCTCAAGCTGCACCACCTGGTCGACGACAAGCTGCACGCCCGCTCGACCGGTCCGTACTCCATGATCACCCAGCAGCCGCTCGGCGGTAAGGCCCAGTTCGGTGGCCAGCGCTTCGGTGAGATGGAGGTGTGGGCCCTGGAGGCGTACGGCGCCGCCTACGCGCTCCAGGAGCTGCTGACCATCAAGTCCGACGACGTGACCGGCCGCGTGAAGGTCTACGAGGCCATCGTCAAGGGCGAGAACATCCCCGAGCCCGGCATTCCCGAGTCCTTCAAGGTGCTCATCAAGGAGATGCAGTCGCTCTGCCTCAATGTGGAGGTGCTGTCCTCGGACGGTATGTCCATCGAGATGCGTGACACCGATGAGGACGTCTTCCGCGCGGCGGAGGAGCTTGGCATCGACCTGTCCCGGCGCGAGCCGAGCAGCGTCGAAGAGGTCTGACGGGCCCGACCGGAAGGGCCCGCGCCCTTCCGGTCCCCCCACCCGGACCCCGACAGACCATTGACTCACGACACTGAGAGGGATTGACGAGAGTGCTCGACGTCAACTTCTTCGACGAACTGCGGATCGGCCTGGCCACCGCTGACGACATCCGTCAGTGGTCTCACGGCGAGGTCAAGAAGCCGGAGACCATCAACTACCGCACCCTCAAGCCCGAGAAGGACGGCCTCTTCTGCGAGAAGATCTTCGGCCCGACCCGGGACTGGGAGTGCTACTGCGGCAAGTACAAGCGCGTCCGCTTCAAGGGCATCATCTGTGAGCGCTGCGGCGTCGAGGTGACCCGCGCCAAGGTGCGCCGTGAGCGGATGGGCCACATCGAGCTGGCCGCTCCCGTCACCCACATCTGGTACTTCAAGGGCGTGCCCTCGCGGCTCGGCTACCTGCTGGACCTGGCGCCGAAGGACCTGGAGAAGGTCATCTACTTCGCCGCGTACATGATCACGTACGTGGACGAGGAGCGCCGCACCCGGGACCTGCCCTCGCTGGAGGCGCACGTCTCCGTCGAGCGCCAGCAGATCGAGCAGCGCCGCGACGCCGACCTGGAGGCCCGCGCCAAGAAGCAGGAGTCGGACCTCGCCGAGCTGGAGGCCGAGGGCGCCAAGGCGGACGTCCGCCGCAAGGTGCGCGAAGGCGCCGAGCGGGAGATGAAGCAGCTGCGCGACCGCGCCCAGCGCGAGATCGACCGCCTGGACGAGGTGTGGAACCGCTTCAAGAACCTCAAGGTCCAGGACCTGGAGGGCGACGAGCTGCTCTACCGTGAGCTGCGCGACCGCTTCGGCACCTACTTCGACGGCTCGATGGGCGCCGCGGCGCTCCAGAAGCGCCTGGAGACCTTCGACCTCGACGAGGAGGCCGCCCGGCTGCGGGAGATCATCCGCACCGGCAAGGGCCAGAAGAAGACCCGCGCCCTCAAGCGGCTGAAGGTCGTCTCCGCGTTCCTCCAGACCAGCAACAGCCCCAAGGGCATGGTGCTGGACTGCGTCCCGGTGATCCCGCCGGACCTGCGTCCGATGGTGCAGCTGGACGGTGGCCGCTTCGCGACCTCCGACCTGAACGACCTGTACCGCCGGGTCATCAACCGGAACAACCGCCTCAAGCGGCTGCTCGACCTCGGTGCCCCCGAGATCATCGTGAACAACGAGAAGCGGATGCTGCAGGAGGCCGTCGACGCGCTGTTCGACAACGGCCGCCGCGGCCGGCCGGTCACCGGTCCCGGCAACCGTCCGCTGAAGTCGCTGTCCGACATGCTCAAGGGCAAGCAGGGCCGCTTCCGGCAGAACCTGCTGGGCAAGCGCGTCGACTACTCGGCCCGTTCCGTGATCGTCGTCGGCCCCCAGCTGAAGCTGCACCAGTGCGGTCTGCCCAAGGCGATGGCGCTGGAGCTGTTCAAGCCGTTCGTGATGAAGCGCCTGGTCGACCTGAACCACGCGCAGAACATCAAGTCGGCCAAGCGCATGGTCGAGCGCCAGCGCACCGTGGTGTACGACGTCCTCGAAGAGGTCATCGCCGAGCACCCGGTGCTGCTGAACCGCGCCCCGACCCTGCACCGGCTGGGCATCCAGGCCTTCGAACCGCAGCTGGTCGAGGGCAAGGCCATCCAGATCCACCCGCTGGTGTGCACCGCCTTCAACGCGGACTTCGACGGCGACCAGATGGCCGTCCACCTGCCGCTGTCGGCGGAGGCGCAGGCCGAGGCCCGCATCCTGATGCTGTCCTCGAACAACATCCTCAAGCCGGCCGACGGCCGGCCGGTGACCATGCCCACCCAGGACATGGTGCTGGGCCTGTTCTTCCTCACCACCGACGAGGAGGAGCGGGAGGTCCGCGGCGAGGGCCGGTCCTTCGCGTCCACCGCCGAGGCGATCATGGCGTTCGACGCCGGGGAGCTGTCGCTCCAGGCGAAGATCGACATCCGCTTCCCGATCGGCTCGGTGCCGCCCCGGGGCTGGACCCCGCCGGCCCCGGCCGAGGGCGAGGCCGAGTGGCAGCCGGGCGACAGCTTCCGGATGCGCACCACCCTGGGCCGCGCGCTCTTCAACGAGCTGCTGCCCGAGGACTACCCGTTCGTCGACGGCTCGGTGGGCAAGAAGCAGCTCTCCCAGATCGTCAACGACCTGGCCGAGCGCTACCCCAAGGTCGTCGTCGCCGCCACCCTGGACAACCTGAAGTCCGCCGGTTACTACTGGGCGACCCGCTCCGGTGTCACCGTCGCGGTCTCCGACATCGTCGTTCCCGATGCCAAGAAGCAGATCATCGCGAACTACGAGGCCCAGGACGAGAAGATCCAGAAGCAGTACGAGCGCGGTCTGATCACCAAGGACGAGCGCACGCAGGAGCTCATCGCGATCTGGACCAAGGCGACCAACGAGGTCGCCGAGACCATGAACGAGAACTTCCCGAAGACCAACCCCATCTTCATGATGGTGGACTCCGGGGCCCGCGGAAACATGATGCAGATGCGTCAGATCGCGGGTATGCGTGGTCTGGTGTCCAACGCGAAGAACGAGACCATCCCGCGTCCGATCAAGGCGTCCTTCCGCGAGGGCCTGTCCGTGCTGGAGTACTTCATCTCCACGCACGGTGCCCGTAAGGGTCTGGCGGACACCGCCCTGCGTACCGCCGACTCCGGGTACCTCACCCGGCGTCTGGTGGACGTCTCGCAGGACGTCATCATCCGCGAGGAGGACTGCGGCACCGAGCGCGGCCTCAAGCTGGACATCGCGGCCAAGGGTGCCGACGGTGTGCTGCGCAAGGCCGACAACGTCGAGTCCAGCGTGTACGCGCGCTGCCTCGCCGAGGAGATCGTCGTCGACGGCAAGGTGCTGGCCCCGGCCGGTACCGACCTGGGCGACGTGCTCATCGACGAGCTGGTGCGGCACGGCGTCCAGACGGTCAAGACCCGCTCCGTGCTCACCTGTGAGTCGGCGGTCGGCACCTGCGCCATGTGCTACGGGCGTTCGCTGGCCACCGGCAAGCTGGTGGACATCGGCGAGGCGGTCGGCATCATCGCCGCCCAGTCGATCGGTGAGCCCGGTACCCAGCTGACGATGCGGACCTTCCACACCGGTGGTGTGGCGGGTGAGGACATCACCCAGGGTCTGCCGCGTGTGGTCGAGCTGTTCGAGGCCCGCCAGCCCAAGGGTGTCGCGCCGATCTCCGAGTCGGCCGGCCGGGTGCGCATCGAGGAGACCGAGAAGACCAAGAAGGTCATCGTCACGCCGGACGACGGCACCGACGAGACCTCCTACCCGGTCTCCAAGCGGACCCGTCTGCTGGTCGGCGAGGGCGATCACGTGGTGGTCGGCCAGCCGCTGACCCTCGGTGCGGCCAACCCGCACGACGTGCTGCGGATCCTGGGCCAGCGCGCCGTCCAGATCTACCTGGTCGGCGAGGTCCAGAAGGTCTACAACTCGCAGGGTGTGGCCATCCACGACAAGCACATCGAGATCATCGTCCGGCAGATGCTGCGCCGGGTGACGATCATCGAGTCGGGCGACGCGGAGCTGCTGCCCGGTGAGCTGGTGGAGCGCTCGAAGTTCGAGAGCGAGAACCGCCGCGTGGTGGCGGAGGGCGGTCACCCGGCCTCCGGCCGTCCGCAGCTGATGGGGATCACCAAGGCGTCGCTGGCCACCGAGTCGTGGCTGTCGGCGGCGTCCTTCCAGGAGACGACCCGGGTGCTCACCGACGCGGCGATCAACGCCAAGTCGGACTCCCTGATCGGCCTCAAGGAGAACGTGATCATCGGTAAGCTCATCCCGGCCGGTACGGGCCTGGCCCGGTACCGCAACATCCGGGTGGAGCCGACCGAGGAGGCGAAGGCGGCGATGTACTCGGCTGTCGGCTACGACGACATCGACTACTCCCCCTTCGGCACGGGCTCCGGCCAGGCGGTTCCGCTGGAGGACTACGACTACGGCCCCTACCAGGGCTGAGCCGGTCGTACGCGCGCATGCCGGGCGGCTTCCCCTTCGGGGGGAGCCGCCCGGCGGCGTATGCGGGGGCGGGCGGTGTCAGCGGACGGTGTCGCCGAGGGTGGCGGGGGCCGCGTCGGAGGCGAGGAAGTCGGCCATGGTGTCCTCGCGCATCGCCTGCCACAGCGGGGCCGCGGCTTCCTCGTCGAGGAGGACGACGGACTGCCCGGCGACCATGGCGGTGCCGCTCACCGGGGCGTTCATGAAGGCGATGTCGGCGGCGCGCACCGCGCGCAGCTCCCAGGCGAGGTCGCGCAGATCGCCGTTGCTGAGCCGGTCGTCGACGCTGATCACCTCGCCGATGGTGTCCAGCAGCCCGGTGAGCCGGCCGGGGTCGGTGAGGGTGCCGGCGGACAGGGTCTGGGAGAGCAGGGCGCGCAGGAAGTTCTGCTGGCGGCGGGTGCGGTCGAGATCGCCCTCGGGGAGGGACGTGCGTTCGCGGACGTACTCCAGCGCTGCCGTCCCGTCCAGGCGGGTGCCGTCGACGGTGACGCCGCCGACCGCGTCGGTGAGGGCGCGGAAGCCGGTCCAGTCGATGACCGCGAGATGGTCGATCCGCAGCCCGGTGAGGTTCTGGACGGTCTCCACCATCAGCGCCGGGCCGCCCCAGGAGTAGGCGGCGTTCAGCTTGGCCTCGCCGTGGCCGGGGATCTCGGTCCAGGTGTCGCGGGGGAGGGAGACCAGGGAGGCGGTCTTCCGGTCGGCGGCGATCTGGAGCAGCATCATGGTGTCGCTGCGGGCGGCGCCGGCCTGCCAGCCGGGGACGCCGTCGGGGGATTCCGCCGTGGTGGGGGTGGTGCGGGCGTCCAGGCCGACCAGCAGGTAGAGCTGGGCGTCGGCGGCCTCGGGGGCGCGGGCGGGCTGTCGCGCCTCGGGGAGGGTGGGCAGGGCGTCGGGGATGCGGTCGATGCTGGACAGGGCCTGCTCGGTGCGGTGGTAGAGCCAGCCGGCACCGGCGAGGAGGGCGAGAAGGCCGGCGGCGAGCACGGCGAGCAGTACGCGGGGCCAGCGGCGGCGTCGGGGGCGCGGGGCCGGTGTGCCGGCGGTTATCTCCCCGGCCGGCTCCGTACGGGTGTCCATGGAGCAAGTGTGCGGTACATCACAGGAATTCCCCGGGGTGTCGGTGGCCGGAGAGAGTGGTTTTGACCGTTGGCCGTGGGGTAGGTACGCTCAGACCTTGTGCCTGGGGTGTTCCGTGCGCTCTTTTTCGCGGGGCGTCAGTCGGAACTCCGGGATCTGCGTTCTCTTCCCGCGCTCTCGCGGGGGTCATGCAGTCTCCGACACGCCCGACCGCGTGGGTCGGTCGCCGTGTTCCAGGTTAGCTTGACGAGTCGGCACACAGAACTGGAGAAATGGTGCCAACGATCCAGCAGCTGGTCCGCAAGGGCCGGCAGGACAAGGTCGAGAAGAACAAGACGCCCGCGCTCAATGGGTCCCCCCAGCGCCGTGGCGTCTGCACGCGTGTGTTCACCACTACGCCGAAGAAGCCGAACTCGGCGCTGCGCAAGGTGGCCCGTGTGAAGCTCAGCAGCGGGATCGAGGTCACCGCCTACATCCCGGGCGAGAACCACAACCTTCAGGAGCACTCCATCGTGCTGGTGCGCGGTGGCCGTGTGAAGGACCTGCCGGGTGTCCGTTACAAGATCATCCGTGGTTCGCTGGACACCCAGGGTGTCCGCAACCGCAAGCAGGCCCGCAGCCGCTACGGCGCCAAGAAGGAGAAGTAAGCAATGCCTCGTAAGGGCCCTGCCCCGAAGCGCCCGGTCCACGTCGACCCGGTCTACGGCTCTCCTCTGGTGACCTCCCTGATCAACAAGGTGCTGCTGAACGGCAAGCGCTCCACCGCCGAGCGCATCGTCTACGGCGCCATGGAGGGTCTGCGGGACAAGACCGGCAACGACCCGGTCATCACGCTGAAGCGTGCCCTGGAGAATGTGAAGCCGACCCTCGAGGTCCGCTCCCGCCGGGTCGGTGGCGCCACCTACCAGGTGCCGGTCGAGGTGCGTCCCGGCCGTTCCTCCACCCTCGCGCTGCGCTGGCTCGTGGGCTACTCGCGGGCACGCCGCGAGAAGACCATGACCGAGCGCCTGATGAACGAACTGCTCGACGCCTCCAACGGCCTCGGCGCGTCCGTCAAGAAGCGCGAGGACACCCACAAGATGGCCGAGTCCAACAAGGCCTTCGCGCACTACCGCTGGTAGTCGCTTCCCCATCGAGACCGAGAGAACTGAAGCCTTATGGCTACCACTTCACTTGACCTGGCCAAGGTCCGCAACATCGGGATCATGGCCCACATCGACGCGGGCAAGACGACGACCACCGAGCGCATCCTGTTCTACACCGGTGTGAGCTACAAGATCGGTGAAGTCCACGACGGTGCTGCCACGATGGACTGGATGGCGCAGGAGCAGGAACGCGGCATCACGATCACGTCCGCCGCGACCACCTGTCACTGGCCGCTCGATGGCGTCGACCACACCATCAACATCATTGACACCCCCGGTCACGTCGACTTCACGGTCGAGGTGGAGCGTTCGCTGCGCGTGCTCGACGGCGCGGTCACGGTCTTCGATGGTGTCGCGGGTGTGGAGCCGCAGTCCGAGACCGTCTGGCGGCAGGCGGACCGGTACGGCGTACCGCGGATCTGCTTCGTCAACAAGCTCGACCGCACCGGCGCGGACTTCCTGCGTTGCGTGGACATGATCGTGGACCGGCTGAACGCCGTGCCGCTGGTCATGCAGCTCCCCATCGGGGCCGAGGCGGACTTCAAGGGCGTCATCGACCTCGTGAAGAACAAGGCCCTGGTCTGGTCCGAGGACACGAAGCTGGGCGAGATGTACGACACCGTCGACATCCCGGCCGACTACGTGGAGCAGGCCGAGGAGTACCGGGCCAAGCTGATCGAGGCCGTCGCGGAGAACGACGAGGAGGTCATGGAGCTGTACCTGGAGGGCGAGGAGCCCACCGAGGAGCAGCTGTATGCCGCCATCCGCCGGATCACCCTGGCCTCCACCGGTGGCGCCGACGCGACCACCGTCACCCCGGTCTTCTGCGGTACCGCGTTCAAGAACAAGGGCGTGCAGCCCCTGCTGGACGCCGTGGTGCGTTACCTGCCCACGCCGCTGGACATCGAGGCCGTCGAGGGTCACTCCCCGAAGGACCCCGAGGAGGTCGTCACCCGGAAGCCTTCGGAGGACGAGCCGCTGGCGGCCCTGGCGTTCAAGATCGCCAGCGACCCGCACCTCGGCAAGCTGACCTTCATCCGGGTCTACTCCGGCGTCCTGACCGCGGGCACCCAGGTGCTCAACTCGGTCAAGGGCCGCAAGGAGCGCATCGGCAAGATCTACCGCATGCACGCCAACAAGCGTGAGGAGATCGAGCGGGTGGGCGCCGGCGACATCGTCGCGGTGATGGGTCTGAAGCAGACCACCACCGGTGAGACGCTGTCCGACGCGACCCACCAGGTCATCCTGGAGTCGATGGACTTCCCGGCCCCGGTCATCGAGGTCGCCATCGAGCCCAAGACCAAGGGTGACCAGGAGAAGCTGGGTGTCGCCATCCAGCGGCTGGCCGAGGAGGACCCGTCCTTCCAGGTCGCCACCAACGAGGACACCGGCCAGACCATCATCAAGGGGATGGGCGAGCTCCACCTCGACGTGCTGGTCGACCGGATGCGCCGTGAGTTCAAGGTCGAGGCCAACGTCGGCAAGCCGCAGGTCGCCTACCGGGAGACCCTGCGGAAGGTCGTCGAGAAGCACGACTACACGCACAAGAAGCAGACCGGTGGCTCCGGCCAGTTCGCCAAGGTCCAGATCTCCCTGGAGCCTCTGGAGGGCGACGGCTACGAGTTCGAGAACAAGGTCACCGGTGGCCGCATCCCCAAGGAGTACATCCCTTCGGTGGACGCGGGCGCCCAGGAAGCGATGGAGTTCGGCGTGCTCGCCGGCTACCCGCTGACGGGTGTCAAGGTGATCCTGCTCGACGGTGCGTACCACGACGTGGACTCCTCCGAGATGGCCTTCAAGACCGCCGGTATCCAGGCGTTCAAGGAGGCCGCGCGGAAGGCCGGTCCGGTGCTGCTGGAGCCTCTGATGGCCGTCGAGGTCACCACGCCCGAGGACTACATGGGCGATGTGATCGGTGACCTGAACTCCCGCCGTGGCCAGATCCAGGCCATGGAGGACCGTAGTGGCGCCAAGGTCGTCAAGGCCCTGGTTCCGCTGTCGGAGATGTTCGGGTACGTCGGCGACCTGCGCAGCAAGACCTCGGGTCGCGCGAGCTACAGCATGCAGTTCGATTCCTACGGTGAGGTTCCGCGGAACGTCGCCGAGGAGATCATCGCGAAGGCCAAGGGCGAATAACCCTTAAGCTGGAGCACCACGGTATAGGGGGCATTTCGCCCCCGCACCAGCCCTGATAAGCGAACTGGTCTAGGGCGTCCCCCTAGGGGTCCTGGCCGGTTCGGTACGACCACCTGGAACCCCCGCACCGTGCGGGGGCGTACAGCACCAGTCCACAGGAGGACCCCAGTGGCGAAGGCGAAGTTCGAGCGGACTAAGCCGCACGTCAACATCGGCACCATCGGTCACATCGACCACGGTAAGACCACTCTTACCGCGGCGATCACCAAGGTGCTGCACGACGCGTACCCCGACCTGAACGAGGCCTCGGCCTTCGACCAGATCGACAAGGCTCCCGAGGAGCGCCAGCGCGGTATCACCATCTCCATCGCGCACGTCGAGTACCAGACGGAGAGCCGGCACTACGCTCACGTCGACTGCCCGGGTCACGCCGACTACATCAAGAACATGATCACCGGTGCTGCCCAGATGGACGGCGCCATCCTGGTCGTGGCCGCCACCGACGGCCCGATGCCGCAGACCAAGGAGCACGTGCTCCTGGCCCGCCAGGTCGGCGTTCCGTACATCGTTGTCGCCCTGAACAAGGCCGACATGGTGGACGACGAGGAGATCCTGGAGCTCGTCGAGCTCGAGGTCCGGGAGCTGCTCAACGAGTACGAGTTCCCCGGCGACGACACCCCGGTCGTGAAGGTCTCCGCGCTGAAGGCGCTGGAGGGCGACAAGGAGTGGGGTCAGTCCGTCCTCGACCTGATGAAGGCCGTCGACGAGGCCATCCCGCAGCCCGAGCGTGACGTGGACAAGCCGTTCCTGATGCCGATCGAGGACGTCTTCACGATCACCGGTCGCGGTACGGTCGTCACCGGCCGTATCGAGCGTGGTGTCCTGAAGGTCAACGAGACCGTCGACATCATCGGCATCAAGGAAGAGAAGACCACCACCACGGTGACCGGGATCGAGATGTTCCGGAAGCTGCTGGACGAGGGTCAGGCCGGTGAGAACGTCGGTCTGCTGCTCCGCGGTGTCAAGCGCGAGGACGTCGAGCGCGGCCAGGTCATCATCAAGCCGGGCTCGGTCACCCCGCACACGGAGTTCGAGGCGACGGCGTACATCCTGTCGAAGGACGAGGGTGGCCGTCACACCCCGTTCTTCAACAACTACCGTCCGCAGTTCTACTTCCGTACCACCGACGTGACCGGTGTGGTGACCCTCCCCGAGGGCACCGAGATGGTCATGCCGGGCGACAACACCGAGATGAGCGTCCAGCTGATCCAGCCGGTCGCCATGGAGGAAGGCCTGAAGTTCGCCATCCGTGAGGGTGGCCGGACCGTCGGCGCCGGCCAGGTCACCAAGATCAAGAAGTGACCTGAGTCCTACCCGCGCACCGGGGCCCGTTTCCACCGCATGGTGGGGGCGGGCCCCGGTCGTGTGTGCGGAAGGGTAAGCCGTTCGGCGCGTATTTCGACCGTTCGCCGAGTGTCCGGGTCCTGGTCGCTGTGGGGTGAGTGTGACCCTCCTTACATTTGGGGCCGCTCAGCCCCCGACCGACCCACAGGAGCCCGTCGATGACGACGACGCAACCCGTTCCCGATGCCGGCGAACCGCCCGGCGATGACCTGGAAACCCGCTCGGTCACGATGCACGACGACCCCCGGTTCCAGGAACTGCGCGCCCGGTTGCTGCGCTTCGTGGTGCCGGCCAGCATTTCGTTCTTTCTCTTTTATCTGCTGTACGTCCTGATGACCGGCTACGCGCGTGGCGTGATGTCGACCAAGGTGATCGGCAGCGTCAATGTGGCGCTGGTCTTCGGGCTGCTGCAGTTCGTGATGACGTTCGGTATCGCGATCCTTTACTCCCGGTACGCCAATCGCCGGCTCGATCCGCTGGCGGACGAGCTGCGTGAGGAACTCGACGGGGAGGCGCGGTCATGAATCTGGCAGCCGAGGTGTCCGCCGAAGGCCGGCTGATCACCATCATCCTGTTCACCCTGATGACGGCCGCCACCTTGTGGGTCACGATCCGGGCCGGGCGCCAGACGAAGTCGGCGGCCGACTTCCACTCCGGCGGCCGGTCGTTCTCCGGCTTGCAGAACGGTCTGGCGATCGGAAGCGACTACATGTCGGCCGCGTCCTTCCTCGGGATCGCCGGCATGATCGCGCTGTTCGGCTACGACGGCTTCCTGTACTCCATCGGTTTCCTGGTGGCCTGGCTGGTGGCGCTGCTGCTGGTGGCCGAGCTGCTGCGGAACTCCGGCCGGTTCACGATGGCGGACGTCCTGTCGTACCGCATGAAGCAGCGGCCGGTACGCACCGCCGCCTCGGTCTCCACGCTCACGGTGTCGATCTTCTACCTGCTGGCGCAGATGGTCGGCGCGGGCGCCCTGGTGGCACTGCTGCTGGGGATCTCGCCGGGTGAGACGTATCTGGGCATGAGCGCCGACGTGGCGAAGGTCGTCGGCATCGTCACCGTGGGGCTGCTGATGATCGCCTACGTGACGTTCGGCGGGATGAAGGGCACGACCTGGGTGCAGATCATCCAGGCCGTGGTGCTGATGTCCGGCGCGGCCCTGCTGTGCCTGCTGGTGCTGGCCATCTACGACTTCAACCCGGCCTCGCTGATGAACGACGCCGCGAGGGCCAGCGGTGTCGGGGACGTGTTCCTGGAGCCCGGTCAGCGGTACGGGGTGGAGGTGGCGGGTGACGCCTGGCAGACCATGGTGAACAAGCTGGACCTGATCAGTCTGGGCCTCGCCCTGGTGCTGGGGACGGCCGGTCTGCCGCACATCCTGATCCGCTTCTACACGGTTCCGGACTCCAAGGCGGCGCGGAAGTCCGTCAACTGGGGCATCGGGCTGATCGGCACCTTCTACGTCTTCACCCTGATCCTGGGCTTCGGTGCGGCGGCCGTGGTGGGCAGCCAGGCGATCACCGCGCAGGACGCGGCGGGCAACGCGGCGGCACCCCAGCTGGCGGAGGCAGTGGGCATCCATTTCGGTGGCGACTTCCTGGGTGCCGTGCTGCTGGCCCTGATCGCGGCGGCCGCGTTCGCGGCCATTCTGTCGACGGTGGCGGGCCTCACCATCGCCTCGTCGTCCTCGCTGGCGCACGACTTCTACAACAGCGTGCTGCGGCGGGGCAAGGCGAGTGAGCAGGAGGAGGTGCGTGTGGCGCGGTTCGCGGCGGCCGGGGTCGGTGTGGTGGCCGTGGTGCTGGCGATCTTCGCGCAGAGCCTGAACGTGGCGTTCCTGGTGAGTCTCGCGTTCGCCATCGCGGCGTCGGCCAATCTGCCGACGATCCTGCTCAGCCTGTTCTGGAAGCGGTTCAACACGGCGGGCGCGCTGGCCGGCATCTACGGCGGTCTGATCAGCGCGGTGGGCCTGGTGTTCTTCTCGCCGGTGGTGTCGGGGAAGGTCAACGCGGCGGGGGAGAGCGCCTCGCTGTTCCCCAAGGGGGTGGACTTCTCCTGGTTCCCGCTGGAGAACCCGGGGCTGGTGTCGATCCCGCTGGGCCTGCTGTGCGCGATCGTCGGCACGCTGATGTCGAAGGAGCGGGACGACGCGAAGTTCGCCCGGCTCCAGGTGCGCGCGCTGACGGGGGCCGGCGCGGAGCGGGCGGCGAAGCACTGAGACGGTCCGGAAGCACCTGACGTGCACCTGACTTTCCCTAGCTAGCCGGGCGCTTCCCCGCAAGTCCGGCACCCCGATGCCCGGGGGTCCGAGTCAACGCTCGGACCCCCGGGCATCTTTCATCCGATCAAGTGAACCAGTTGAACTCCTGTTATTCCTGAGGTGCTGATGGCGTCACCTTCCGGGACAACGCTGCCTCGCGTGTCCTCATCCTCCACAAGCCGGGACGGCAGACCCGGCGGGGCCCCGCCCCGCACCGGGCCCCCACGGACGGCGGTCCGCGAGCGCCGCAAAGAGACCCTGCTGGCCTGGGTCTTCCTCGCTCCCTCGCTGATCGTCTTCGCGCTGTTCCTGCTCTATCCGCTGGGCCGGACCGTCTATCTGTCGATGCACGGCAACGACATCATCGGCCGCCCCACCCGCTTCGTCGGCCTCGACCACTTCTCCGAACTGCTGACGGCCGACTTCGGCAAGGTCCTGGTCACCACCTTGCTGTTCACCTTGCTGGTGGTCGTCCCCGGGGTGCTGGGCGCGCTCGCCGTGGTGCTGCTGCTGGAGTCCGGCATCCGGGGGCAGCGGTTCTTCCGCAGCGCCTTCGCCCTGCCGTTCGCCTTCTCGGTGGCCAGCGCCTCGGTGATCTTCGCGGTCTTCTACAACCCGGCCTCCGGCGTCCTCAACGGCATCCTGTACGAGCTGGGCCTCGGCCAGGTGAAATGGCTGAACTCCACCGACTGGTCGCTGATCTCGGTCAGCCTCACCACCGTGTGGATGAACCTCGGCTACGGCGTGCTGGTGCTGGCCGCGGGGGTCGGCTCCATCCCGCGCGAGGTGAACGAGGCCGCGCTGCTGGACGGCGCGACGGGCGGCCGGCGGGCCTGGCACATCACGGTGCCGCTGCTGGGGCCGCAGCTGTTCTTCCTCGCGGTGATCTCCACGATCAACGCCCTCCAGAGCTTCGGCCAGATCCACATCCTCACCCAGGGCGGCCCGGTCGGCTCGACCACCACCCTGGTCTATTCGATCTACGAGTACGCCTTCGCGTACGGCACCAGCGACTTCGGCCGGGCCAGTGCGCAGGCGCTGGTGCTGCTGCTGATGGTCCTCGGCTGTACGGCGCTCCAGTTCGGCGTCATCGAGCGGAAGGTGCACTACTCATGAGCGCGCGGGTGGTGGCGGGGCGGATCGCCCTGTACGCGGTGCTGCTGCTGGCCCTGGTCCCGGTGCTGTTCCCGGTGTACTACGTGTTCGCCGGAACGTTCATGCAGCCCAGGGAGCTGGCGACCTTCCCGCCGCAGCTGGTGCCCACCGGGTTCCACCTGGACAACATCCAGCGGGTCCTGGACGCGGTACCGCTGGTGCGGATGTACGGCAACTCGCTGCTGATGGCCGGGATCATCACCCTCGCCCAGCTGATCACCTCGGTACTGGCGGCTTACGCCTTCGTCTTCCTGCGGTTCCGGTTCAGCGCCATCGTCTTCGCGCTGTTCCTGTCCACGCTGATGGTGCCCTCCGAGTCGACGATCATCCCCAACTATCTGACGCTGTCCGACTGGGGCCTGCACAACACGGTCACCGGCCTGGTGCTGCCGTTCCTCGCCTACGCGTTCGGCACCTTCCTGCTGCGGCAGAGCTTCAGACAGTTCCCCACCGAACTGCGCGACGCCGCCCGGGTGGACGGCATGGGACACCTGCGCTTCATCCGGACCGTCCTGCTGCCACTGTCCAAACCGACCCTGAGCGCGGTGGGCGTCTACGTCTTCATCACCTCCTGGAACATGTACTTCTGGCCGCTGATCATGACGCGCACCACCGAGATGCAGACGCTTCAGATCGGCCTCAACTCCCTGCGCAACGCCGAGTCCGCCAACCCCGGACTCTGGCTGGCCGGCGCCGCCCTGTCGGTGCTCCCCACCCTGGCGCTGGTGCTCTTCGGGCAGCGCTTCATCGTCCGCGGACTCACCGCGGGCGCAGTCAAGTGATGATGGGAACCCCACGGATCATGAGAAGAACCCGTACCCGTACCGCGCTGGTGGCCGGCGCCGCGGCCCTGTGTCTGAGCATCACCGCGTGCGGCGGCGACAGCGAGGGCGGCGGCTCGCTGAGCGCCCCGGGCCCCGAGGCGCTGGAAGACCAGGACGGCCCCGTGCAGGTGGAGTTCTGGCACAGCATGGACAGCACCAACGGCCAGGTGCTGAACGGCCTGATCGAGGAGTTCAACGCCGAGAACGAGGGCCGGATCAAGGTCACCGGCTCCTTTCAGGGCGACTACGACACCACCCTGGCGCAGCACCGCGCGGCCATCCAGCAGGGCAACACCGCCAACATCGTGCAGATCTACGACCTGGGCACCCAGTTCATGATCGACTCGGGGCAGACCGTGCCGGCCCAGTCGTTCGTCGACAAGGACGGCTACGACACCGGCCCGATCGAGGACGCGCTGCTCAACTACTTCACCGTCGACGGCGAGCTGCGGTCCTTCCCGTTCAACAACTCCACCCCGCTCATGTACATCAACAAGGACGCCTTCGAGGAGGCGGGCCTGGACCCCGAGCAGCCGCCGAAGGACCTGGCCGGGATCCGGGAGTACGCCGAGGCGCTCACCGTCCGGGGCGCGAACGGCCAGGTGGAGCGGTACGGGTTCGGCGCCGCCGTGTACGGCTGGTTCATCGAGCAGTTCATGGCCCGCGCCGCCGTCCCCTACTGCGACAGCGGCAACGGCCGCGAGGGCCGGGCCACCGAGGTCCTCTTCGACGACCCGAACGTGGTCGAACTGGTCGAGTGGTGGCAGGGCATGATCGACGACGAACTCGCCGCGCCGCTCGGCCGCGGCACCGACGACGCGCAGGCCGCCTTCACCTCCGGCCGGGCCGCGATGACCCTGGAGTCCACCGGCGCCATGGGCGGCTTCCTGGAACAGTCCGGCTTCGAGGTCGGCGCGGGCTTCTTCCCGCTCATCCACGCGGACGACCCGGCCGGCTCGATCATCGGCGGCGCCTCGCTGTGGATCAACGGCGCCGGACACAGCGACGCCGAGACCCGCGCCTCCTGGGAGTTCGTGCAGTTCCTGCTGACCCCCGCCGCCCAGTCCAAGTGGCACGCCGGCACCGGCTACCTGTCGGTGAACACCGAGGGCTACGACGGCCCCGAGGCCAGCGAGCGGGCCGCCCAGTACCCGCAGTTCTCGGTCGCCGCCGACCAGCTGGCCGGCTCCGAGACCAACGTCAACACCGCCGGCTGCATGATGGGCGTCATGTCCGAGGCCCGGGTGGCGGCCGAGGAAGCCTGGGAAGCGGCCCTGGTCACCGACACCCCGGCGGCCGACGCGCTGAGCGCCGGCACCGACAAGGTGAGCCGCAAGATCGAGGAGTACAACGCCTCGGTCGGCTGACCCGGCACCGCCCGCACCGCGTGGCCGCCCCCGTACCGCGGGGG
>NZ_JBHWJL010000048.1:0-26156 GCF_042731495.1 Streptomyces sp. NPDC059853 | reverse complement strand
GGTCAGGACCAGGCGGCGACGGAGTAGCCCACGCCGTACGGGGCGTCGTCGTACAGCAGGACACCGGCCAGGCCCGCGCCCCGGCCCGCCCCGGCGAGCAGCTGCCAGCCGGAGCGGCCCGCCACCCGCAGCTCGCGGGCCAGGCCGGCGTCGAGGCCGGCCAGCGCGTCGATGTCGGCGCGGCCGAGCGCGGCGGCGGCCTCCGCGTCGAAGGCGGCGGCGCGCTCGTCGAAGGCGCCGGGCGCCTTGGGGGTGCGGCAGGCGCTGCCGTCCCCCATGATCAGCAGCGCGAGGCGGTCGGTGTCCCGGGCCAGTTCGGCGCCGGTGGCGGCGCAGTGCGGCGGTTCCAGGAGTTCGTCGATGCCGAGCCCTTCGACGGGGGACGCGTCCCAGCGGTGTTCGGCCAGCAGCCAGGCCGCCACCGCCAGCGAGGGCGGCAGCGCGCGGCCGTCCTGCCCGGGATGGGCGGCACGGCCGAGCCGGACGCCGAGGTCCACACCGAACCCGTGGAACGAGCCGGGCGCGCCCTCGGGGTACGCCCCGCGCGCCTCGGGGAGCGCCGGGCCCACCACGACCAGCCGCCCGGGGCGGGCGGCGGCGAGCACCGCCAGCGCGTCGGCGCAGGCGGCGCGCGCGTCGTCCAGCTCCGCGGCGGCACCCCCCGCCACCTCGGGGACCAGCAGCGGGGGGCAAGGGCACACGGCGGCGGCGACAAGCATGCTGATCAGCGTAGCGGCGCGGGTCAGCGCTTACCCGAGTCCCACACCAGTTCCCGGACCACGAACCGGGCCGGGTACGCGGCTCCGCTGGGACCCGTGTTGAGAGCCAGGAAGCCGCTCTCCTCCCGGTAGATCCGCTGATGCCGCACCGTGCGGGGAAGAGCCGGCCGGTGGCGGTGCATCAGCGGCTGCAGGGCCTGCACCGCGCTGGCATGCGTCCCGTAGTGCTCGCCGAGGAGCCGCGCCCCCCACCAGCGGGTCTTGCCGCGCCGCAGGTTCTCCTCGACGATCAGTCCCCACCAGCGCGACCGCTCTCCCTTGTGCAGGTCAACAGACACTGCATCCGCCGCCACCCGGCTGCGCGGCGGGCGCGGGGGCCGGGGCGCCGACGGTGGGCAGACCGAGCATCACGCCCCGCGGCTCGGCCGGGGCGGCGTTGCGCAGCTCCCAGGCGTCCCCGGCTCGGGTGCGGCGCACGGCGCTCGGCGGGGCCTCGGCCAGCAGGTGGTGCGGGGCGGCGTAGCTGATCTCCACGGTGACCATGTCCCCGGGCCGCACCGGCTCCGCGGGGCGGGCGAAGTGCACCAGCCGGTTGTCGGGGGCGCGCCCGGACAGCCGGCGGGTCGCGTCGTCCTTGCGTCCCTCGCCCTCGGCCACCAGCACCTCGACGGTGCGGCCGACCTGGCGCTTGTTCTCGGCCCAGGAGATCTCCTCCTGGAGCGCGACCAGCCGCTCGTACCGCTCCTGGACGACCTCCTTGGGCACCTGGCCGTCCATCTCGGCGGCGGGGGTGCCGGGGCGCTTGGAGTACTGGAAGGTGAAGGCCTGCGCGAAGCGCGCCTCGCGCACCACGTGCAGGGTCTCCTGGAAGTCCTCCTCGGTCTCCCCGGGGAAGCCGACGATGATGTCGGTGGAGAGGGCGGCGTCCGGCATGGCGGCGCGCACCTTCTCGATGATGCCGAGGTAGCGCTCCTGCCGGTAGGAGCGGCGCATCGCCTTGAGCACCCGCGAGGAGCCGGACTGCAGCGGCATGTGCAGCTGCGGCATCACGTTCTCCGTCTCGGCCATGGCCTCGATCACGTCGTCCGTGAAGTCGCGCGGATGCGGGGAGGTGAAGCGCACCCGCTCCAGGCCCTCGATCCGGCCGCAGGCCCGCAGCAGCTTGGAGAACGCCTGCCGGTCGCCCATGTCGGAGCCGTAGGCGTTGACGTTCTGCCCGAGGAGGGTGATCTCCAGGACGCCCTCGGCGACCAGGGCCTCGACCTCCGCGAGCACGTCCCCGGGGCGGCGGTCCTTCTCCTTGCCGCGCAGCGCCGGGACGATGCAGAAGGTGCAGGTGTTGTTGCAGCCGACGGAGACCGACACCCAGGCCGCGTACGGGCTCTCGCGCCGGGTGGGCAGCGTGGAGGGGAACGCCTCCAGCGACTCGGCGATCTCCACCTGCGCCTCGCGCTGGACGCGGGCCCGCTCCAGCAGCACCGGCAGCTTGCCGACGTTGTGGGTGCCGAAGACGACGTCGACCCACGGCGCGCGGCGGGTGATGGTGTCCCGGTCCTTCTGCGCCAGGCAGCCGCCGACCGCGATCTGCATGCCGGGCCTGGCGGCCTTCTTCGGCGCCAGCTGGCCGAGGTTGCCGTAGAGCCGGTTGTCGGCGTTCTCCCGTACCGCGCAGGTGTTGAAGACGACGACGTCGGCGGTTTCGGCGTCCTTGCCCGCACGGACATAACCGGCCTGCTCCAGCAGGCCGGCCATGCGCTCGGAGTCGTGAACGTTCATCTGGCAGCCAAACGTTCTGACTTCGTACGTGCGCGTGACTTCCGGCATGCGAGTGCTCAATCCATGAAGATCCGGGACCTGATACAGCGGATCTCCCAGTTTACGTGCCGCCGCCGGCGGCCCGGCCTTGCCTCCGGGGGCGGGCAGCGACCAGGATTCCGGCATGCCCTCCCTGCGCGTTCCCGCCCCGCTGCGCCGCCGCCCGGCGCCGGTCCTGCTCGCCGTCGCCGTCGCCCTCGTCCTGCTGGGCGTCGTGCTGTGGGCCCCGGCCACCCGGGGCCAGGAGCGGCTGACCGGCACCGTCACGCTGAGCACCGGGGTGCCGAGCGGGGTGTACGCGCGCTACGGGCCGCTGCTCCAGGCGCAGCTGGCGCGGGACGCCCCGGATCTGGACATCACCCTGCGCGGCAGCGCCGGTTCGGTGGAGAACATCGAGCGGCTGATCTCCGGTGAGGCGGACTTCGCCATCGCGACGGCGGACTCGCTGGCCTCGTACCAGGCGGCGGGCGGCAAGGACGCGGACCGGCTGCTGGCCTGCGCCCGGCTGTACGACGACTACATGCAGCTGGTCGTGCGGGCGGACTCACCGGTGCAGCGGGCCGCCGACCTGGCGGGGCTGCGGGTCGGGGTGGGGCAGGACCAGTCCGGGGTGCAGCTGGTGACGCGGGAGCTGCTGGAGGCGGCCGGGCTGGACATGGACCGGGACATCACGGCGGTGCGGCAGGGCATCAACACCACGCCGACGATGCTGGAGGCGGGCCGGATCGACGCGTTCTTCTGGTCGGGCGGGCTGCCGACCTCGGCCGTGGAGCAGCTGTCCGGGCACACCGGGATCCGGCTGGTGCCGCTGGGGGATCTGGTGCCGGCGCTGCGCAGCGAGGGCGGCTCGTACCGCGACTACTACCGGGCGGCGGTGCTGCCGCCCGACGCGTACCCGGACGTGGCGGGCAGCCAGGTGATCGACACGGTGGCGGTGGCGAATCTGCTGGTGACCACGGACCGGGTGGACGACGCGGTGGCGGAGCAGATCACCCGGTCGGTGATCAACGGCCGGGACCGGATCGGATCGCAGGTGCACGCGGCCCAGCGGGTCGATCTGCGGACCGCGATCTACACCCAGCCGCTGCCGCTGCATCCGGGGGCGCGGGAGTACTACCGGTCGGTCAAGTCCTGATCCCGCGACGGGCCGGGCGGGGGCGGTGCGCGCCGGATGCGGCCCTCTCGTGCGGGCGGCGGAAGTGATCTAGCCTCGACGGGCGTGTAGTCCCCGGTTCGACGCCGAGCCTTCGGAGCCCGCCATGCATGACGATCGCCGCATTGTCGAAGACCGGCTGCGGCGCGTTCTCGACGAACGCGTCCGGCCCGCCGTCCACCGTGATCATGTGCCGCTGACCGTGGAGCGCTGGGACGCGCCGGGCGAGCCGGTGCCGGTCGCCGAGGCGCTGGCCGCGCCGTACGCGCCGTGCGCCGGGGCCGGGGAGCGCTGGGGGCCTGCGTGGGGCACCACCTGGTTCAAGGTGACCGGCACCGTGCCGGCCGGCTGGGCGGGCCGTACGGTGGAGGCGGTGCTGGACCTGGGCTTCGACCGGGGCATGCCGGGCTTCCAGTGCGAGGGGCTGGTGCACCGGCCGGACGGCTCGGTGGTCAAGGGCCTGAACCCGGACAACTCCTGGGTGCGGCTGGCGGCCCCGGCGGTGGGCGGCGAGGAGGTGGTGCTGTTCGTGGAGGCGGCGGCCAATCCGATCCTCAACGATCCCCGCCCCACCCGCCAGGGCGATGTGCGCACCGCGAGCGACGAGCCGCTGTACCGGCTGGCCGCGATGGATCTGGCGGTGTTCGAACCGCAGGTGTTCGAGCTGGTGGCCGATCTGGAGGTGCTCGGCGGGCTGATGACGCAGCTGCCGGTGGAGGACGCGCGCCGCTGGGAGCTGCTGCGCGCCATCGAGTCGGCGCTGGACGTGCTGGACCTGGACGACATCGCGGGCAGCGCGGGCGCCGCCCGCACCCGGCTCGCACCGGCGCTCGCCGCGCCCGCGCACGCCTCGGCGCACCGGCTGAGCGCGGTGGGCCACGCGCACATCGACTCGGCGTGGCTGTGGCCGCTGCGCGAGACGGTGCGGAAGGTGGCCCGCACCACCGCCAATGTGGTGGCGCTGATGGACGAGCACCCCGAGTTCGTCTTCGCGATGTCGCAGGCCCAGCAGCTGGCCTGGCTCAAGGAGCACCGGCCGCAGCTGTACGCGCGGGTAAAGGAGAAGATCGCGGCGGGCCGGTTCGTGCCGGTGGGCGGCATGTGGGTGGAGTCGGACACCAACATGGTGGGCGGCGAGGCCATGGCCCGGCAGTTCCTGTACGGGAAGCGGTTCTTCCTGGAGGAGTTCGGGATCGAGACGGACGGGGTGTGGCTGCCCGACTCGTTCGGGTACACGGCGGCGATGCCGCAGCTGGTGAAGCTGTCGGGCTCGCGGTGGTTCCTGACCCAGAAGATCTCCTGGAGCCAGACCAACGCCTTCCCGCACCACACCTTCTGGTGGGAGGGCATCGACGGCACCCGGATCTTCACGCACTTCCCGCCGATCGACACCTACAACGCGGATCTGGGCGGGGCGCAGCTGGCGCACGCCGCCCGCAACTACCGGGAGAAGGGCCGCGCCTCCCGCTCGCTCGCCCCGTTCGGGCACGGGGACGGCGGGGGCGGCCCGACCCGGCAGATGCTGGCACGGGCCCGCCGGCTGGCCGATCTGGAGGGCTCGCCGCGGGTACGGATCGAGGAGCCGGCCGCGTTCTTCGACGCGGCGCGGGCGGAGTACCCGGACGCCCCGGTGTGGGTGGGCGAGCTGTACCTGGAGCTGCACCGGGGGACGTACACCTCGCAGGCGAAGACCAAGCAGGGCAACCGGCGCTCCGAGTCGCTGCTGCGCGAGGCGGAGCTGTGGGCGGCGACCGCGGCGCTGCGGGTGCCGGGGTACGGCTATCCGTACGCGGAGTTCGAGCGGCTGTGGAAGACGGTGCTGCTGCACCAGTTCCACGACATCCTGCCGGGCTCCTCGATCGCCTGGGTGCACCGGGAGGCGCGCGCGACGTACGCGCGGGTGCACGCGGAGCTGGCGGAGATCACCGCCGCCGCGCAGCGCGCGCTGGCCGGGGACGCCCCGGCCGGGGGCAGCGGCACGGTCGTCTTCAACGCGGCGCCGCACGCCCGTGACGGCGTTCCGGCCGGTGGCGCGGGCCCGCGCCCGCCGCGCACCGCCGCGCCGGTCACGGTGGCGGAACGGGCGGGCGGCGGCTTCGTGCTCGACAACGGTGTGCTGCGGGTCGGGATCGACCACCGCGGCCTGCTGGTCTCGGTGCGCGACCCGGACGGCCGCGAGGCCATCGCCCCCGGCCGGGCGGGCAATCTGCTCCAGCTGCACCCGGATCTGCCCAACCACTGGGACGCCTGGGACGTGGACGCCTTCTACCGGCACAACACCACCGATCTGAACGGCGTCGAGGAGCTGGAACTGGCCGAGGCCGACGAGGAGGCGGCCACCGTGCAGGTGACCCGCGTCTTCGGGGCCGGTTCCGCGGTGCGGCAGCGGCTGACGCTGCGGGCCGGCGCGGCCCGGGTGGAGGTGGACACCGAGATCGACTGGCAGGAGAGCGAGAAGATCCTCAAGGTCGCCTTCCCGCTGGATGTGAAGGCCGACCACTCGGCGGCGGAGACCCAGTTCGGGCACGTGTTCCGTCCCACCCACACCAACACCTCGTGGGAGGCGGCGAAGTTCGAGATCTGCGCGCACCGCTGGCTGCACGTGGGCGAGCCCGGCTGGGGCGCGGCGGTGGTCAACGACTCCACCTACGGCCACGACGTCACCCGCGAGGTACGGGCGGACGGCGGGCAGACCACGACGGTACGGCTGTCGCTGCTGCGCGCCCCGCGCTATCCGGATCCGGAGACCGACCAGGGCACCCACCGGCTGCGGTACGCGCTGCTGCCCGGCGCGACGCGGGCGGACGCGGTACGGGAGGGCCACGCGCTCAATCTGCCCGAGCGCACGGTGCCGGGCTCGGCCACCGTCCCGCCGCTGGTGTCCGTGACACCGGAGGCGGCGATCGTGGTGGAGGCGGTGAAGCTGGCCGAGGACCGCAGCGGCGACGTGGTGGTGCGGCTGTACGAGTCGCGCGGGGGCCGGGCGGCGGGACGGCTGGTGCCCGGCTTCGCCCTGGCGTCGGCCACGGCCACCGATCTGCTGGAGCGCCCGCTGACCGACGCGCCCGGCTACCCGGTGGGCGGGGACGGCGGGGTGGCCGTGTCGCTGCGGCCGTTCGAGATCCTCACCCTGCGGCTGGTGCCTGCCTCCGCGTCCTGATGCTCGGGGGCGTGCCGGGGGACGGAGATCAGTACGCGCAGTCCGTGCGGCTCGTTGTGCGCGTAGCCGATGGTGGCGCCGCCGGCGGCCAGCAGCGCGTGCACGATCGACAGCCCGAGCCCGGAGCCGGAGACGTTCTGGTGCCGGCCGGCCCGCCAGAACCGGTCACCGATCCGCTCCAGTTCCTCGTCGTCCAGGCCGCGTCCGGTGTCGGCGGTCTCGATGGTGACCCGCTCCCCGTCGGGCGTGACGGTGACGGTGACCTCGCCGCCGAACGGCGTGAACTTGAGGGCGTTGTCGATCACCGCGTCCAGCGCGCTGGAGAGCGCCACCGGGTCCGCCCAGCCGGTGACCGCCCCGGCGCCGTCCTGCCGCAGCACCACGCCGCCGCGTCCGGCCACCGGCCGCCAGGCGCCGATCCGCTCGGCGACCAGCGCGGCCACGTCGGTGAGGCGCAGGTCGGCGGCGTGGTGCTCGGCCAGCGCCAGGTCCAGCAGGTCGTCCAGCACCCGGGCCAGCCGTTTGCCCTCGGCCTGGACGGAGGCGAACTCGGCGCTGCCCTCGGGGAGGTCGAGGCCGAGCAGTTCGATGCGCAGCAGCAGCGCGGCGAGCGGGTTGCGCAACTGGTGGGAGGCGTCCGCGACGAAGGCACGCTGCTGTTCCAGGCTCTCCTCGACGTGGTCGGCCATCTCGTTGAACGACCTGGCCAGCCGTTTCAGCTCCGGCGGGCCGCCACCGGGCGCCACCCGCGCGGTCATCCGGCCGGTGGCGATCTCGTGGGTGGCCCGGTCCAGCACCCGGACCGGGCGCAGGATCCAGCCGGTCAGCTGGTAGGCGGCGGCCACCGCCAGCAGCATGGCGGCGGCGAGGCCGTAGCCGATGGGCAGCCAGCCGGCCAGGATGCGGGAGCGCAGCGGCCCGGTGGGCGACTCGGTGACGACCACCGCGATCACGTCGCCGTCCCGGATGACCGGGGAGGCGACGACCAGGGTGCGGTCGCTGTCCCACGGCCACACCTGCCCGGGGCCGCGGCTGCGGCGGCCGGCCAGGGCCTCGGCGAACGCGTCCCCGTCGTCGCCGTCGGCGCGCGGGGCCGTCCAGCCGTCGGGCGCCACCGCCATCGGCTCGCCGTCGCGCTGGAAGACGCCCGCCTTGATCCCGTACACCTCGTGGTAGCGGCGCAGCTCGTCCTGGAGGGTGGCCAGCGGGTCGGCCGGCGCGGCGCGCCCGGGCCCGGTGCTCTGGCCGGCGGCGAACTGGGCCAGCGAGGCGAACCGGGCGGTGTCGTCGATGCGGTCCACGACGACGCGCTGCTGTTCGGTGCTGGCCTGGCTGGTGGCGAGCGGCACGCCGAGGGCCAGCAGCACGGTGGCCAGCAGCACGGTGAGCAGCAGGAGCAGTCGGGAGCGCATGGGGGGGGGGGGGGTCAGCGGGGCGGCAGGGCGAGGCGGTAGCCGACGCCGCGTACGGTCTCGACCAGCTCGGGGCGGCGCAGCTTGGAGCGGAGCGAGGCGATGTGCACCTCCAGGGTGCGGCCCGTCCCCTCCCAGCTGGTCTGCCACACGTCGGAGATGATCTGTTCCCGGCGGAAGACCACCCCGGGCCGGTGGGCCAGCAGCGCCAGCAGGTCGAACTCCTTGCGGGTCAGGGCGATGCGTTCGCCGTCCACGGTGACCTGGCGGGTGGCGTGCTCCAGGGTGACGGGGCCGAGCGAGAGCACCCCGGAGGGGCCCTCGGCGCGCTCGGGTTCCTCGGCGGCCTTGCGGCGGCTGACCGCGTGGATGCGGGCCAGCAGCTCGCCGGTGTCGTAGGGCTTGACCACGTAGTCGTCCGCGCCGATGTTCAGGCCGTGGATGCGGGAGCGCACATCCGCGCGGGCGGTCACCATGATCACCGGCACCGAGGTCAGCCGGCGGATCCGGCCGCAGACCTCGAAGCCGTCGACGTCGGGCAGGGTCAGGTCCAGCAGCACGACGTCGAAGGCGCTGTTGCGCAGCCGGGTCAGCGCGTCCTCGCCGCCGCGGGCGTGGATCACGGAGAAGCCGTGCCGGCCCAGGACGGCGATGAGGGCGGCGGCGACATGCTCGTCGTCCTCGACCAGAAGGAGTCTCATCCCGCTGCTCTCTCCTCCCGCCGGCCGCCGTCGTCGTTCCCTACCTGCATCCATCACGTGTGCGGACCCGGCGTCAAGGGACTTCCGAAGAGCTGAACTGTTCCGTTATCCGGAAAACGGGGAACGGATACCGAGGGCGACGGAGCGTCACGGTACGCATTTCACGCGATCGGATCGTGATGCTCAATTTCCGCTCAACTCTGCTGACGCTGTCACCACCGGTGGCTAGTGTCCCTGCAACCGACGAGGACGGAGCAACCCCACGATGAGCGAGACGTCGCTGACCAAGGAACCCGAGGACGCGTCGCACGCGACGGAAGACCTGGTCGTCCTGGACAGCGTGAACAAGCACTTCGGCGCGCTGCATGTGCTCCAGGACATCAACCTGACCATCAAGCGCGGCGAGGTCGTCGTCGTCATCGGTCCCTCCGGATCCGGCAAGTCCACGCTGTGCCGTTCCATCAACCGGCTGGAGACCATCGACGCCGGCACCATCACCATCGACGGCCACCCGCTGCCCTCGGAAGGCCGTGAGCTGGCCCGGCTGCGCGCCGACGTGGGCATGGTCTTCCAGTCCTTCAACCTGTTCGCGCACAAGACGGTGCTCGAGAACGTGATGCTGGGCCCGATCAAGGTCCGCAAGGAGGACAAGGCCGAGGTCGAGACCCGGGCGCGGGCCCTGCTGGACCGGGTCGGCGTGGGCAACCAGGCCGACAAGTACCCGGCGCAGCTCTCCGGCGGCCAGCAGCAGCGCGTGGCGATCGCCCGGGCGCTCGCGATGCAGCCGAAGGTGATGCTCTTCGACGAGCCGACCTCCGCGCTGGACCCGGAGATGATCAACGAGGTCCTGGAAGTCATGCAGCAGCTGGCCGCCGAGGGCATGACCATGGTCGTCGTCACCCACGAAATGGGCTTCGCCCGCTCCGCGGCGAACCGCGTGGTCTTCATGGCGGACGGCCGGATCGTCGAAGAGGCCGACCCCCACCAGTTCTTCGACAACCCCCGCAGTGACCGGGCCAAGGACTTCCTCTCGAAGATCCTCGCCCACTGACCCCGCCGACCCCACCGGCACCCGCACGCCGCAGTCAACCGATACGCACAGCACGTTCGACACCGAGGGAAGTACAACCATGAAGCTCCGCAAGGCAAGCGCTCTCGCCGCCTCCGTTCTCGCCCTGACCCTCACCGCGACCGCCTGCGGTTCCAGCGACGACGACAACGGTGGCAGCGGGAGCGGCAGCGGTGGGGGCGGCGGCGACACGATCACCGTCGGCATCAAGTTCGACCAGCCGGGCCTGGGCCTGAAGACCCCGGACGGCTCCTTCGCCGGCTTCGACGTGGACGTGGCCACGTACATCGCCGGTGAGCTGGGTTATGAGCCCGGTGCCATCGAGTTCGTCGAGACCCCGAGCGCCGAGCGCGAGAACATGCTCAAGCGCGGTGACGTGGACTTCATCGTGGCCACCTACTCCATCACCGACGCTCGTAAGGAGCAGGTGGACTTCGCGGGTCCCTACTTCGTCGCGCACCAGGACCTGCTGATCCGTGCCGATGACGAGGTCAACAGCGTCGACGACATCAACGACCTCACCCTGTGTTCGGTGACGGGCTCCACTCCGGCGCAGAACGTGAAGGAGAACGTCGCCCCCAACGCGCAGCTGCACGAGTTCGCGACCTACTCCGAGTGTCTGACGGGCCTGGAGAACGGCACCGTGGACGCGCTGACCACCGATGACGTCATCCTCGCCGGCTACGCCGCGCAGGACCAGCACCAGGGCAAGTTCAAGCTGGCCGGCCTGGCCATGACCGACGAACTGTACGGCGTCGGCGTCAAGAAGGGTTCGGATCTGCGCGACGAGATCAACACCGCCATCGAGTCGATGGTCGAGAGCGGTGCCTGGGACGAGGCGCTGGACAAGAACGTCGGCCCGTCGGGTTACACGGCCGAGGGTGCCCCGGAGATCACCGAGACCAACTGAGCAACCGGGCAACGGGGAGAGTGCGCCGCCGCCTGTCGCTGACGGGCGGCGGCGCACCGCCCCACCTCCTCATCCCACTCTCTGCCGAGACTGCGAGTTTCCGTGTTCGAATTCCTTGATCTCCAACGGTATGACCTGTTCGGAGCGTTCTGGGTAACGGTGCAGCTCACCTTCTACTCAGCTATCGGCTCCCTGATCTGGGGAACCATCCTTGCCGGGATGCGTGTCAGCCCGGTGCCGGTGATGCGTGCCTTCGGCACCGCCTATGTCAATGTCGTCCGCAACATCCCGCTCACCGTTGTCCTCGTGGCCTGCGCCCAGGGCCTCTTCATGGCTCTCAAGTTCGACATGTGGTCGGGCGGGAAGATCGAGCCTCTGTACTTCCGGCTCGCCGTGCTGGGCTTCATCCTCTACACCTCGACCTTCGTGTGTGAGGCACTGCGCTCCGGCATCAACACCGTCCCCGTGGGGCAGGCCGAGGCCGCCCGTGCGCTGGGGCTGAGTTTTGCCCAGGTGCTCCGCCTGATCGTGCTGCCCCAGGCGTTCCGCGCCGTTGTCGCCCCGCTGGCCAATGTGCTGATCGCGTTGACCAAGAACACCACGGTGGCCGCAGCCATCAGCGTGGCAGAGGCCGCCGCACTGATGAAGACCATGATCGAGAACGAGGCGCAGATTCTGCCGATCGCCATGATCTTCGCCCTCGGGTTCGTCCTTCTCACGCTCCCCATGGGTCTGTTCCTCGGCTGGGTGAGCAAGCGCGTGGCGGTGAAACGATGAGCAATCTGTCCGTTCTCTACGATGCGCCCGGCCCTCGGGCGAAGCGGCGCAACCACCTGCTGACCGTGGCGTTCGTGCTGGTCCTGCTCGCCGGTCTGTGGTGGATCCTCGCGACCATGAACGAACGCGGGGAACTGGCGGCGGACAAGTGGTCCGTCTTCGTCACGGACAGCCGGATCTGGACCGAGTTCCTGCTCCCGGGTCTTCAGGCCACCTTGACAGCGGCGGCCCTCGCCATGGTCATCGCCCTGCCGCTCGGTGCCCTCCTGGGTATCGGCCGGCTGTCGGACCACTGGTGGATCAGCAAGCCGGTCGGCGCGATCGTGGAGTTCTTCCGCGCCATTCCAGTGCTGCTGATGATGATCTTCGCCAACGAGGCGTACGCCCTGTGGACGGACGTCGACCGTGCCGACCGGCCCATGTATGCGGTCGTCACCGGTCTCGTCCTCTACAACGCCTCGGTCCTGGCCGAGGTCGTCCGTGCGGGCATCCTGTCGCTGCCTCGCGGACAGCGGGACGCCGCGCAAGCGATCGGCATGCGCAAGGGCCAGACCATGAGCTATGTGCTCCTGCCGCAGGCGGTCACGGTCATGCTGCCGGCGATCGTCAGCCAGTTGGTCGTCATCGTCAAGGACACCGCCCTCGGTGGCGCTGTTCTCGGCTACAGCGAACTCATGCGAAGCATCGGGCTCGTCAGTGCCAACTACGGCAACGTGATCGCCAGCCTCGTCGTCGTGGCGCTCATCTTCATCGCGGTCAACTCCCTGCTCACCGCGTTCGCGGGCTGGCTGGAAGCCAAGCTGCGGCGCGGCAAGCGCAGCACGGGCAAGGTGCTGACCGCGGATCCGGCCGGTGCAACGGCCGCCCCGGGGGTCGGCGCGGCGCCTGTGGTGGGTGCCGACGACGTTCCGAAGCCCTGAGCGGGGGACATACCGACTCCCCCTGGTCAAGGCCGACTTGACGCGGGAACAACCGCTGGGTTGCATACATGATGTGCTGCCCGTGATCATTGCCGGCGCGGGCCCGACCGGGCTCGCGCTGGCGCTTGCCCTGGCCGGGCACCGTGTCCCCACCATCGTCATCGACGGTGCCGACGGCCCGCCGCCGCAACGCCTCGCCCGTACCTGCGTGCTCTTCCCGGACCTCGCCCACTGGGCACGGCTGCCCGGCCTGGCCCGGGAGACCGCCGCCTGGAGCGGCTGGTACGCGCGGCAGCGCGGGCGGGTGGCGGCGCACCATCCGTTCGCCGACGGCGACGCCCCCTTCCATCTTCCCCAGCACGCCCTCGAAGGCGCGCTGCGCGCCGCCGTGGCGGGCCAGGAACTGATCCGGGTACTGCCCGGCACCCGGGTCACCGGCGTGGAACAGCACGGCACCGAGGTCCTCGTCCGCAGCACCGAGCTGACCGAGCAGACGCTGCGCGGCAGCTATCTGGTCGGCTGCGACGGTGCGAGGTCCACGGTGCGCAAGCTGCTGGGCATCAGCTTTCCCGGGCGCACCGGCGTGGAGCGCTACGCGGTGGCCACCCTGCGGGCGGCCTTCCCGTGGCAGGGCGAGGGCGGGCTGCACCGGGGCGGCCCGGGGGGTGAGGTGACGGTCCGGCCGCTGCCCGGCGACCGGTGGCGGCTGGACTGGCCGCTGCCGGACGGGGACGGCCTGGTCACCCCGGACGCCATGCTGGAGCGGGTGCACACCACGCTCGGTGGCTGGTACGAGGGCGAGCCGCCGCCGTACGAGCTGCTGGACGCCGGGGTGCAGGTCTGCCATCAGCGGCTGGCGCTGCGCTGGCGGGCCGGCCGGGTCTTTCTGGCCGGTGACGCCGCCCATCTGCTGGGCGCGCTGGGCACCCAGCAGGTCGCCGAGGGGCTGCGGGACGTGGAGAACCTCTCCTGGAAGCTGGCCGCCGCCTGGCATCACGCCCCGGCCGAGGGGCTGCTGGACAGCTACGAGACCGAGCGCCGCAGCGCGGTCGCCGACCGGCTGCGTGCGGTGGACCAGGCGCTGCCGCTGGTGCGCGGCAGGCGCGGCTGGCTGGCGCGCCTGGTGCGCGGCCGGGGCAGGGGGCGGTTGCGGCTGCTCACCGACGGCCACCGGGGCGAGGGTGCGCTGGGCGCCCCGGCCCGTTATCCGGACTCGCCGCTGACGTTCCCCGCCCGCCGGGCGACCAGCGCCACGGTGCCGGGGGCGCCGGTGCTCGATGTGCCGGTGACGGCGCTGGACGGTACCCGCACCCGGCTGCGGCACTGTCTGGGCGGGCCGCTGCTGCTGGTGCTGACCGCCCCGGGCTCACGGGTGTGGGACGCCAAGCACTGGCTGTCGGCGGGGCTGATGCCACGCCTGGCCGAGGCGGCGCGGGCCCTGCCGCTGCCGACCGAACTGCTGGTCACCGAGGACTATCCGGGCGCCGCTGCGCACACCCTGCTGGTGGTCCGGCCGGACGGACACCTGGCGGCGGTGCTGCCGGGCGCGGACCGGGAGGAACTGCGCAGCTTCATAGCCCGCTGGCACGCGGAGGCCGACACCCGTTCCGAGGAACCCACCGCTCCCTGAGCCGCCGGCCCGGCCGCCTCGGCGGCGGCACCGGCCGCGCCCGGTCCGGAGGGCGCTCCCCGCGGCAGCCGCCCAGGGACGCGGCTTCCCGGGCACGCGGCCGGGGCTCCGCCCGGCCCCGCACCGGCAGTGCGCCCGCCCGCGCCCGCTTCCCGTACCGACATCCGGCCTGCCCCGGTCCTGCCCCGGTCCGCTGCCGGGGCCGACCCGGGGAGCCCGGACCAGATCGCCGCCCGGGGAACGTATCCCGGCCGCCCCGCCCCCGGGGTATGCCGGCCACCCGGGGACCGCTCTCTCGCCCTCCGGCCCGCCTCCCGACCGGTCCCCGACCGGCCCCCGGGCCGCACGCTCTCCCCTCCCGGCCCGGCGGTACGAGCCCTCACACCGCCGTTCCGGGCGGCGGCCAGTCGTCGGCGTCGCCCCACTCCTCCGCCTCGGTCTGCCCTTCCTCCTCCAGGGCCTGCCGCACCACCCGCAGTGCCATTCCCTCCGGGTAGCCCTTGCGCGCCAGCATCCCGACCAGCCGGCGCAGCCGCTTGTCGCGGTCCAGGCCCCGGGTGGCCCGAAGGCGGCGGGCCACCAGTTCGCGGGCCGTGGCCTCCTCCCGTTCGCTGTCCAGCTGCTCCACGGCTTCGTCGATGACGGCCGGGTCCACCCCCTTGGTGCGCAGCTCGCGGGCGAGTGCCCGGCGGGCCAGGCCCCGGCCGTGGTGCCGGGATTCCACCCAGGCGCCGGCGAATGCCGCGTCGTCGACGAACTTCAGCTCCTCGAACCGGTCCAGCACCTCCTCGAGCACCGGCTCGGGGATGTCCCGCTTGCGCAGCGCGTCCGTCAGCTGCTGCCGGGTGCGCGGGGCCCCGGTGAGCAGCCGCAGACAGATCGCCCGCGCCCGCTCCACCGGGTCCCGCTCGGCGTGCGGCATCCCCGCCCCGGCCCTGGGGGCACCTCCCGCTTGCGGGGGAGGGGCGGGGGCACCGCTGTCCTCGGTGCGCCGGGTCACCGTCAGCTCTTGGCCGCCGCGGCGGTCTTCGCCGCCTTGGTGGCCTTGGCCGCCGGCGCGGGCACGGTCTTGGCCGCGGCGCCGGTGGCCGCGCCCGCTGCCGCCGCGTCCTTGCCGGGCTCACCCGCGGGCGCCTCGGTCTTCGGACCGATGCCCAGCTTCTCCTTGATGCGCTTCTCGATCTCGTTCGCGAGATCGGGATTGTCGCGCAGGAAATTCCGGGAGTTCTCCTTGCCCTGCCCCAGCTGGTCGCCCTCGTAGGTGTACCAGGCGCCGGACTTGCGCACGATGCCATGCTCCACGCCCATGTCGAGCAGCCCGCCCTCACGGCTGATGCCCATGCCGTACAGGATGTCGAACTCGGCCTGCTTGAACGGCGGGGCCACCTTGTTCTTGACGACCTTGACGCGGGTGCGGTTGCCGACCGCCTCGGTGCCGTCCTTGAGGGTCTCGATGCGCCGGATGTCCAGCCGGACCGAGGCGTAGAACTTCAGCGCCCGGCCACCCGTGGTGGTCTCGGGGCTGTTGTGCACCATGACTCCGTCCACGAAGTAGTTGTGGGTGCCCTCGACCTCGATGTCGAACTTCTTCATCGAGCGGGTCGGCGGCTTGATCCCGATGTCGAGGATGCGTGACGGCACCAGCCGCTGCATCTCCTCGGTGAACTCCGGTCGCACGGCGAACTGCCCCTGATAACGGGGGAGCAGCTTGTACGCCATGGAAGGATGGATGTACGGGGCGACCATCTCCTGAAACCGGGACGTGGCTTCGGTGCTGAACTGGATCACGGGGATCTCTCGCGCACCCGCGTGCCGCAACCGCACATCCAGCCCGTGGGTGTCCCGGAGATGATTCACGATCCGCTCGCGCGACCCCTCACTCATCGCCTGGACGCAGAACTCGATCCGTCCGCTCCCCCCGGCGGTCCGCTCCTGAACTCCTTTGGAACGCATGGTGAAACCGCCGTCGTCCATGTACCAGACGGCGAGCGCCAGCGGTGTCATGGCCTTCAGATGTTCCTCGGTGATGTGCTTCTTGCCATCTCCGAAGTAGACCACCTGCCGCAGTTCGTCCAGCTCGGGCAGCGGGGTGAAGTCGGCGAACACCGCCCCCTTCTCGTTGACCGTGCGGCTGTGCGGGATGTTCCCGAGGAGCGAAACCTTCCAGTCCAGGTAGTCGGCCTGCTCGGCTCCGTGGCCCATCCGGAACCTGACTCCGGTGCGGCCCCGCCGGTTGGGGGACAAATTCCCGTCTCCCATGACCGAGCCGAGAATCAGCTGTTCCTGCTGTGCGCTCAGCAGCTTCTTCTCCGTGACGAGCACCCGGTCGCCGGCCAGCAGTTCGCCGGCTTCCCGCCAACCACCCGGGGTGCGGATCAGATGGTTCTCCGTGGCCGCGAACTGTGCCTTGCCGTTGCTCCCGGACTTGGCGACGGTGAACTGGAGGAAGCGCTCGGCATTCCCGTTGTCGAACCAGTTGGTGATCCGCCTCGGGACCACTCGGTCGGTCTCCGGGTCGTAGGAGAGGACTTCGACATCCATTCTCTGATTGACGATCTTGCCGATCTTCTCCTGAGTACCGTCCGCCAGGGTGACCCGGGTGCCGTACTGGAAGCAGCCGAACATCACGCCGACCTTCTCACGGAGCTGGTTGATGAAGATCGCGGTGGTCTTGGACTGGTTGAGCGCACCGGTGATCTTCCGCAGCGCCTGGCTCATCAGCCGCGCCTGGAGACCCACGTGCGAGTCGCCCATCTCACCCTCGATCTCGGCGCGCGGCACCAGGGCGGCCACCGAGTCGATGACGATCAGGTCCAGGGCGCCGGAGCGGATCAGCATGTCCGTGATCTCCAGCGCCTGCTCGCCGTTGTCCGGCTGGGAGAGGATCAGCTGGTCCACGTCCACACCGAGCCGCTTGGCGTACTCGGGGTCCAGCGCGTGCTCGGCGTCCACGAAGGCGACGGTGCCGCCCGCCTTCTGGGCGTTGGCCACCGCGTGCAGCGTGAGGGTCGTCTTTCCGGACGATTCCGGGCCGTAGACCTCCACCACCCGGCCGCGCGGCAGACCGCCGACGCCCAGGGCCACGTCCAGCGCCGTGGAACCGGTGGGGATGATCTCGATCGGCTCGTCAGGGCGCTCCCCCAGGCGCATCACCGCGCCCTTGCCGAACTGTCGTTCAATCTGTGCGAGAGCGGCGTCGAGCGCCTTCTCGCGGTCCGTACCTGCCATGGGAGCCACCCGGTCCGTCTGATTCGATCGCTTCACACTCACGGACGCTAGCGCCTGCCACTGACAATCCACGCCGACACCGGCCGGGGCACCGCTCCGCACTCCCATAAGAATGGATGTTCGATTTTTGTGTCAAGCGCCTCGCCCAGCCTGTGGAAAACCCATATTTCCGCAGCTCAGCGCAGGTGCGCGGGCACCTCGACCGCCGCACACACCCCGCGCCAGACGTCCTTGGCCGCCCAGCCGGCGTCCAGCGCCTCCATCACGGTGCGCCCGCCCAGCTCGGCCATCACATGATCCCGGGCGAAGGACTCGGCATAGGCCGGCCCGAAGCTCTCCCGCATCCGCGCCCAGAATTCCGTCAACCGCATACCCCCAGTATCCCGCCCCGGCCACCGGCCCCGTCACCACCACCCACGCCACCGCCGATCCGCCGCACCACCACCCACCGCGCCCGTCTCCCCACCCGGCCGTTTGTCAGTGCCCGGGTGCACGATGGCAGGGTGAGCACTTCCCGCGCCCTGAGCGGATTCTCCCCGGCCACCCGCGCGTGGTTCACCGGGGCGTTCTCCGCGCCCACCGCCGCCCAGGAGGGCGCCTGGCAGGCCATCGCCGCCGACTCCGACGCGCTGGTGGTCGCCCCCACCGGCTCCGGCAAGACCCTGGCCGCGTTCCTCGCCTCCCTCGACCGGCTGGCCGCCACCCCGCCGCCCGCCGATCCGCTCAAACGGTGCCGGGTGCTGTACGTCTCCCCCCTCAAGGCGCTGGCCGTCGACGTCGAGCGCAATCTGCGCAGCCCGCTGACCGGCATCCGGCAGGAATCCGTCCGCCTCGGACTGCCCGAGCCGGAGATCAGGGTCGGCATCCGCTCCGGCGACACCCCCGCGGCCGAACGCCGCGCCCTCACCCGCCGCCCGCCGGACATCCTCATCACCACCCCCGAATCGCTGTTCCTGATGCTCACCTCCGCCGCCCGCGACGCGCTCGCCGGCGTCGAGACGGTCATCCTGGACGAGGTGCACGCGGTGGCCGGCACCAAGCGCGGCGCCCACCTCGCGCTCTCCCTGGAGCGGCTGGACGCCCTGCTGGAGCGCCCGGCCCGCCGCATCGGACTGTCCGCCACCGTCCGCCCCGTCGACGAGGTGGCCCGCTTCCTGTCCCCGCGCCGCAGCGCCACCGTCGTCCAGCCGCCCAGCGGCAAACGGTTCCGGCTCACCGTGGAGGTCCCGGTGCCGGACCTGGGCGAGCTGGGCGGCTCCCCCGTCCCCGACGCCCCCGGCTCGGGCGAGAAGCCCTCCATCTGGCCCTCGGTCGAGGAGCGCATCGTCGACCTGGTGCGCCGGCACCGTTCCACCATCGTCTTCGCCAACTCCCGGCGGCTGGCCGAGCGGCTGTGCAACCGGATGAACGAGATCGCCCACGAGCGCGACACCGGCGCCCCGCTCCCCGAGGAGCACTCCCCCGCCGACCTGATGGGCGGCTCCGGCGCCGCCCGGGGCGCCGCCCCCGTCCTCGCCCGCGCGCACCACGGCTCCGTCTCCAAGGAGCAGCGTGCCCAGATCGAGGAGGACCTCAAGGCCGGCCGGCTGCCCGCCGTGGTGGCCACCTCCTCCCTGGAGCTGGGCATCGACATGGGCGCGGTCGATCTGGTCATCCAGGTGGAGTCCCCGCCCTCGGTCGCCTCCGGCCTTCAGCGAGTGGGCCGCGCCGGGCACCAGGTGGGCGCGGTCTCGGCCGGCGTGGTCTTCCCGAAGTACCGCGGCGATCTGCTCCAGTCGGCGGTCGTCACCGAGCGGATGCGCGAGGGCGCCATCGAGGAACTGCGCATCCCGGCGAACCCCCTGGACGTCCTCGCCCAGCAGCTGGTGGCCATGACCGCCCTCGACACCTGGGACGTCGAGGAGCTGCTGGCCCTGGTCCGGGGCGCCGCGCCGTTCGCCGCCCTGCCCGAGTCGGCGTTCCACGCCGTCCTCGACATGCTGGCCGGCCGCTATCCCTCGGACGCCTTCGCCGAACTGCGCCCGCGCCTGGTGTGGGACCGGGTGGCCCACACCGTCACCGGCCGCCCCGGCGCCCAGCGGCTGGCGGTCACCTCCGGCGGCACCATCCCCGACCGGGGGCTGTTCGGCGTCTTCCTGGCGGGCTCCGACCCGCGCAAGGGCGGCGGCCGGGTCGGCGAGCTGGACGAGGAGATGGTGTACGAGTCGCGGGTCGGCGACGTGTTCACCCTCGGCACCACCTCCTGGCGCATCGAGGACATCACCCGCGACCGGGTGCTGGTCACCCCCGCCCCGGGCGTTCCGGGACGGCTGCCGTTCTGGAAGGGCGACCAGCTCGGCCGCCCGCTGGAGCTGGGCCGGGCGCTGGGCGCGTTCGTCCGGGAGGTCGGCGCGCTGGAGCCGGAGGCGGCCAGGGAACGGCTGACGGCGGCCGGTCTCGACACCTGGGCGGTCGACAACGTCCTCGGCTATCTGGACGAGCAGCGCCAGGCCTGCGGGCACGTCCCGGACGACCGCACCATCGTGGTGGAGCGGTTCCGCGACGAGCTGGGCGACTGGCGGGTCGTGGTGCACTCCCCCTTCGGCGCGCAGGTGCACGCCCCGTGGGCGCTGGCGCTCGGCGCCCGGCTCACCGAGCGCTTCGGCCTGGACGCCCAGGTGCTGCACGCGGACGACGGGATCGTGCTGCGGCTGCCCGACATCGATCTGCTCGGCCACGACCCGGACACCGGCGTTCCCGACCCCGGTCTCGACCCGGTCCGCTGGGCCGGGGACGACCAGACCCCGCCGATCGGGGCCACCGATGTCCTGTTCGAGGCCGGCGAGGTCGACGGTCTCGTCACCGAACAGGTGGGCGGCTCCGCCCTGTTCGCCGCCCGGTTCCGGGAGTGCGCGGCCCGCGCGCTGCTGCTGCCGCGCCGCGACCCCGGGCGCCGCACCCCGCTGTGGCAGCAGCGGCAGCGGGCCTCCCATCTGCTCGCGGTGGCCAGCGAGTTCGGTTCGTTCCCGATCATCCTCGAAGCGGTCCGCGAATGCCTCCAGGACGTGTTCGACGTGCCGGGGCTGGCCGAGCTGATGCGCGACATCGCCGGCCGCCGGGTGCGTCTGGTGGAGGTCACCACCCGCGAGCCCTCACCCTTCGCCCGCTCGCTGCTCTTCGGCTACGTCGCCCAGTACCTGTACGAGGGCGACTCGCCGCTGGCCGAACGCCGCGCCGCCGCCCTGTCGCTGGACTCGCGGCTGCTGTCCGAGCTGCTCGGCAAGGCGGAGCTGCGCGAGCTGATCGACCCCGGGGTGCTGGCCGAGCTGGAGCGCGAGCTGCGCTGGCTCACCCCGGAGCGGCGGCTGAAGGACACCGAGGCGGTGGCCGACGCACTGCGCGTCCTGGGCCCGCTGACCACCGGGGAGCTGGCGGAGCGTGGCGCCGAACCCGCCTGGGCCGAGCAGTTGGAGCGGGCCCGGCGGGCCCTGCGCGTCCGCATCGCCGGCCGCGAGCACTGGGCGGCGATCGAGGACGCCGGCCGGCTGCGGGACGCGCTCGGCGCGGCGCTGCCGGTCGGCGTGCCCGAGGCCTTCACCGAGCCGGTACGCGACCCGCTGGGCGACCTGCTGGCCCGGTACGCCCGTACCCACGGCCCGTTCACCTCAGCGGCCGCGGCCGAGCGGTTCGGGCTCGGCACCGCGGTCGCCGACGGGGCGCTGCACCGGCTGGCGGCCGACGGGCGGCTGGTGCAGGGCGAGTTCCATCCGCAGGGCCGGGGCCAGGAGTGGTGCGACGCCACCGTGCTGCGCCGGCTGCGGCGCCGCTCCCTCGCGGTGCTGCGCCAGGAGCTGGAGCCGGTGCCGCCCACCGCCCTGGCGTCGTTCCTGCCGCGCTGGCAGCATGTCGGCTCCCCGGGCAGCGGCGGGGGCGGTCTGCGCGGCGTCGACGGACTGCTGCGCGCCGTCGAGCAGTTGCAGGGCGCGCCGGTGCCCGCCTCCGCGCTGGAACGCCTGGTGCTGCCCTCCCGGGTGCCCGGGTACGCTCCGCAGTTGCTCGACGAGCTGACCACCTCGGGCGAGGTCGTCTGGGCCGGTGCCGGGGCGCTGCCCGGCAAGGACGGCTGGCTGACGCTGTATCCGGCGGACAGCGCGCCGCTGCTGCTGCCCCCCGCGCACCCGCTGGAGCTGACGCCGGTTCACCAGGCGGTGCTGGACGCGCTGGAGGGCGGTTACGGCCTGTTCTTCCGGCAGATCGCCGACCGGGTGCGCGCCGGGCGCCCCGAGGTTCCGGAGACGGCGCTGGCCGAGGCGGTGTGGGAGCTGACGTGGTCGGGGCGGCTGACCAATGACTCGCTGGCGCCGCTGCGCGCCCTGCTCGGTTCGGGCCGCACCGCGGGGTCGACCGCGCACCGTGCCCGGCGCAGTGCACCGCGCGGCCGGTACGGGTCGCTAACGGTGGCCGCCGGTCCCGGCCGCCGTGCGCCGGTCTCCCGGGGCGGGCCGCCGACGGTGGCGGGCCGCTGGTCACTGCTGCCGGTGGCCGAGAGCGACCCCACGGTGCGCGCCCACGCCCTGGCCAGGACCCTGCTGGACCGGCACGGGGTGGTGACCCGGGGCGCGGTGGCGGCCGAGGGGGTGGCGGGCGGCTTCGCGGCGGCCTACCGGGTGCTGTCGGCGTTCGAGGAGAGCGGCCAGGCGCGGCGCGGCTATGTGGTGGAGGGCCTGGGTGCCGCCCAGTTCGCGATGGAGGGCGCGGTGGACCGGCTGCGGGCGATCGCGGGCGCGGGCGAGTCCGGACGGACGCCGGAGGCGGCGGGCCGTGCGGTGGTGCTGGCGGCGGCCGATCCGGCCAATGCCTACGGCGCGGCGCTGCCGTGGCCCGAGCCGCCGCAGGACGCGGGGCACAAGCCGGGCCGCAAGGCGGGCGCGCTGGTGGTGCTGGTGGACGGCGCGCTGGTCTGCTACCTGGAGCGGGGCGGGCGCACCCTGCTGGCCTGGCGGGACGGGCCGGAGCCGGAGGAGGCCGTGCGGGCGGCGGCCGGAGCGCTGGCGTCGGCGGCCCGGGAGGGGGCGCTCGGCACCATCACGGTGGAGCGCGTCAACGGCGGGGCGGTGCTGTCCGACCCGGAGTGGGTGCGGCTGCTGGAGGAGGCGGGCTTCCACGCCACCCCGCGTGGGCTGCGGCTGCGGGGCTGACCGGGCGGCGCGGCCCCGGCCCGTACGAGGGCACACAACGGCGCCGGGGAGAGCCCTGAGGGCTCTCCCCGGCGGTGTGATGCCTGTGTGCTCTGTGTGGTCAGGCCGCTACAACGTCCACGGCCTCGGCCGGCGCCTTGATCGTCACGTGCTCGTCCGGACGGTGCGTGACCGAGGTCACGCGGACCGGGTTGAGCATCGGGCGCATCGGGGCCGGCACCGCGTCGCTCGCGGCGGACGCGGCCAGCTCGGCGAGGGCCAGCTCGTCGCTGACCTCCCGCATCAGTTCCGACATCCGCAGCTCAAGGGCGTCGCAGATGGCGGCCAGCAGCTCCGAGGACGCCTCCTTCTGCCCGCGCTCCACCTCGGAGAGGTAACCGAGCGAGACCCGGGCTGACGAGGACACTTCGCGCAGAGTGCGGCCCTGTCGTTGGCGCTGCCGACGCAGCACGTCACCCAGTAGGCGACGGAGCAGGATCATCGGTGGCTCCCTCCTCGGACCGTTGGCCTCGCTTGCTTCATGCCCCACCGTACCGCCTCGGACTCCACCCGTGCGGGGAGCGATGTCTTGTTCACTCAGGGCTGCAAACATCCATCCTCTCCGTTCTGTTCCGTATTCTGCCCCCCGCTTCGGGCGGCGTGGACGAGTTCTTCCCGCAGCAGAGCGAGCACCGCCCGGACGCTCCCGGCCCGGATGGCTGCCCGGTCCCCGCTCAGCTGGATCCGCTGAGCGACGACTCCCCCCGATCCGGGCGCCGAAACCGCGACGTACACCGTGCCGACCGGCTGCCCGTCCTGGGGCTGGGGCCCCGCCACTCCGGTGGTGGCCGCTCCCCAGTCGGCGCCGAGCCGCTCCCGTACCCCCTGGGCCAGTTGCCGGGCGACCTCCGCGTCCACCGCGCCGCGCTCCGCGAGCAGGGTGCCGTCCACGCCCAGCGTCTCGCGTTTGACCTCGGTCGCGTACGCGGTGACCGACCCCTTGAAGACCTGGGAGGCCCCGGGGATGTCGGTGAGCGCCGCGGCCACCAGGCCGCCGGTCAGTGACTCGGCCACCGCCAGGGTCTGTCCGCGTCCGGCCAGCAGGCTCAGTACCTGGGCCGCGGGGTTCCCCGCCGTGCCGCCGTCTCTCACCGTTCGGTCTCCTCCCGTGCCGCCTCTGCCGCTGCTTCCGCCGTGTCCGGCCGTGTGCGCCCTTCGGCGGCCAGGCCGGCCCGGCGCAGGACGACCGCCTGCCGTATGTAGTCGAGGCCGGTGCCGACGGTGAGCACGACGGCCGCCGCCATCACCCACCAGCGGGCGCTGGCCAGCAGTCCGGGCAGCACCAGGATGTACATGCCGACGGCGACCCCCTGGGCGAGGGTTTTCAGCTTGCCGCCCCGGCTGGCCGGGATCACTCCGTGCCGGATCACCCAGAACCGCAGGGCGGTGATGCCCAGCTCCCGGGCGAGGATCACCCCCGTCACCCACCAGGGCAGGTCGCCCAGCAGCGAGAGGCAGATCAACGCGGCACCCATGATCGCCTTGTCGGCGATCGGGTCGGCGATCTTGCCGAAGTCGGTGACGAGGTTGTGCCGCCTGGCCAGTTCCCCGTCGAACAGGTCGGTGATCATGGCGACGGTGAACGCCGCCCAGGCCCAGGCGCGCCAGGCCGGGTCGTGGCCGCCGTCGGCCAGCATCAGCAGCACGAAGCCGGGCACCAGGACCAGCCGGAACATCGTCAGGACATTGGCGATGTTCCACAGCCCGGCGCCCATCAGGCCTGTCGACCCGGCCCGCCCTCGGGCCGGCCGGCCCTCTCCGGCAGCCGCGGCCGGCACATTGCTCATCTGTCCGCCCCGGACGGTACGGGGACGGCGGCGGGGCTCGGCTCGGCGAACAGATCCACTCCCTCGGCGCCGGTGATCTCGGTGTCGATGAAGGAGCCGACCGGCGGCACCGGGTCACCGGGCGCGCCGGTGATCAGCATCTGGCCATCGGTCTCGGGCGCCTGGTGGGCGGCGCGGCCGACCGCGATCACCCCGTCCTCGGCGCCGTCCTCGGCGGCCACCGACTCGATCAGCACCCGGGCCGGCTCACCGATACGGTCCTCGGCGCGCTGGGCGGTGAGCTGTTCGGCCAGCTGGGTGATGCGCTCCAGCCGCTCGGCGACCACCTCGGGCGGGTTCTTGTCCTCGTACGAGGCGGCTTCCGTGCCTTCCTCGTCCGAATATCCGAAGACCCCGATCGCGTCCAGATCCGCACCGATCAGAAAACGTTCCAGCTCGGCCAGATCGGCTTCCGTCTCCCCGGGGAAACCCACGATGAAGTTCGAACGCACCCCGGCCAGCGGGGCCTTGCCCCGGATGGTGGCCAGCAGTTCCAGGAAGCGGTCGGTGTCCCCGAACCGCCGCATGGCGCGCAGGACATCGGGCGCCGAGTGCTGGAACGACAGGTCGAAGTAGGGGGCGACCTTGTCGGTGCCGGTCAGCACGTCGATCAGCCCCGGCCGCATCTCGGCGGGCTGGAGATAGCTCACCCGGATCCGCTCCAGGCCGTCCACGGCGGCGAGTTCGGGCAGCAGCGTCTCCAGCAGCCGGATGTCGCCCAGGTCCTTGCCGTAGGAGGTGTTGTTCTCGGAGACCAGCATGATCTCCTTGACGCCCTGCTCGGCCAGCCAGCGCGCCTCGCCCAGCACATCGGAGGGGCGGCGCGAGATGAACGAGCCGCGGAAGGACGGGATCGCGCAGAACGAGCACCGCCGGTCGCAGCCCGAAGCGAGCTTCACCGAGGCGACCGGCCCGCCGTCCAGCCGCCGCCGCAGCGGCGCGCGCGGCCCGGAGGCCGGCGCGAGGCCGGCCGGCAGATCCGCCGGGGCGCTCTCCCCGTGCCCGGGCAGCGCCACCGCGGTGCCCTGCCGCTCCACCGGGCTGATCGGCAGCAGCTTGCGCCGGTCCCGGGGGGTGTGCGACACATGGCCGCCGCCGCTGAGGATGCTGTTCAGCCGGTCGGAGATGTCCGCGTAGTCGTCGAAGCCGAGCACCCCGTCCGCCTCGGGCAGCGCCTGGGCCAGCTCCTTGCCGTACCGCTCGGCCATGCAGCCGACCGCGACGACGGCCTGGGTACGGCCCCGGCCCTCACCGGCCGCCGCCTTCAGCTCGCCGGCCTCCAGCAGCGCGTCCACCGAGTCCTTCTTCGCGGCCTCGACGAAGCCGCAGGTGTTGACCACGGCGACGTCCGCGTCCGCGGCGTCCTCGACCAGGTCCCAGCCGTCTGCTGCCAGCCGCCCCGCCAGCTCTTCCGAATCCACCTCATTACGGGCGCATCCAAGGGTGACCAGGGCAACGGTACGGCGATCGGACATGGGCTCAGCCTACTTCGTCCCCGACCGGCCGCCCGCCCCCGGCCCGGCAACAGCGCCCGCTCGCACGGCCGTGCGAGCGGGTGGGGGCGGGGCGGGTGTGCCGGTCAGCCCACCGGCGGGTCGCCCGGGGTGTACGACCAGGCTC
>NZ_JBHWJL010000047.1:0-26208 GCF_042731495.1 Streptomyces sp. NPDC059853 | reverse complement strand
CAGCCGTTGTACAGCTGCCACAGTTCGGGGCGCTGGCGGCGCGGGTCCCAGCCGCCGAACTCGTCGCGCAGCGAGAACACCCGTTCCTTGGCACGGGCCTTCTCCTCGTCGCGTCGCCCGCCGCCGAAGACGGCGTCGAAGCGGTGGGTGCGGATGGCGTCGAGCAGCGGCACGGTCTGCAGCGGGTTGCGGGTGCCGTCGGGGCGTTCGCGCAGCTCGCCGCGGTCGATGAACTCCTGGACGGAGGCGATGTGCAGCCGCAGCCCGTGCCGGCCGGCCACCCGGTCGCGGTAGTCGAGGACCTCGGGGAAGTTGTGCCCGGTGTCCACGTGCAGCAGCGCGAACGGCACCGGCGCCGGCGCGAACGCCTTGAGCGCCAGATGCAGCATGACGATGGAGTCCTTGCCGCCGGAGAAGAGGATCACCGGGCGCTCGAACTCCCCGGCCACTTCCCGGAAGATGTGCACCGACTCCGATTCCAGCACGTCCAGGTGGGTCAGCGTGTACGGTCCGCCGCCGCTCACACCAGCCCCCGTTCCGCCAGCAGCGCGTGCACCGCGCCGGCCGACTCCTCGGCGCTGCGGCCCTCGGTGACCAGCCGCAGATCGGGGGCGTCCGGCTTTTCGTACGGGTCGTCCACGCCGGTGAGCCCGGTCAGTTCGCCGGCCGCCTGCCGGGCGTACAGGCCCTTCACGTCCCGCTGGGCGCAGACCCCGACCGGGGTGGCGACATGGACCTCCAGGTACGGGGTGCCGGCGGCCTCGTGCCGTTTGCGCACCGCGTCGCGGCTGTCCGCGTAGGGGGCGATGGACGGGGCCAGCACCAGCACGCCGTGCGAGGCGAGGAGCTGGGCGACGAAGCCGATGCGCCGCACGTTGGTGTCGCGGTCCGCGCGGTCGAAGCCGAGCCCGGCGGACAGGTGTTCACGGATCTCGTCGCCGTCCAGCACCTCCACCCGCCGGCCCGCGTCCGCCAGCCGGGCGGCCAGGGCGCGCGCGATGGTGGTCTTGCCGGAGCTGGGCAGTCCGGTCAGCCAGACGGTGGCGCCACCGTCCGGGCGCTGCTCGCTCATCGGGTCCCTCCCTTCGGTGTCATCAGCCGTGCAGCCCGCACTCGGTCTTGCCGCGCCCGGCCCACCGCCCGGCGCGCGCGTCCTCCCCGGCCCGCACCCGGCGGGTGCAGGGGGCGCAGCCGATGGAGGCGTAGCCGTCCTGGAGCAGCGGATTGGTCAGCACCCCGTGCTCGGCGACGTAACGGTCGACGTCGTCCTGCGTCCAGCGGGCGATGGGGGAGACCTTGACCTTGCCGCGGCGCTCGTCCCAGCCGACGACCGGGGTGTCCGCCCGGGTCGGGGACTCGTCGCGGCGCAGGCCGGTGGCCCAGGCGTCGTACCCGGCCAGGCCCCGCTCCAGCGGCGCGACCTTGCGCAGGGCGCAGCAGCGGTCGGGGTCGCGGTCGTGCAGGGCGGGGCCGAGTTCGGCGTCCTGCTCGGCGACGGTGCGCAGGGGGGTGAGGGTGATGAGACGGACGTCCATCACGGCCTCGACGGCGTCGCGGGTGCCCAGGGTCTCGGGGAAGTGGTAGCCGGTGTCGAGGAACACCACGTCCACGCCGGGGCGGGCCCGGGAGGCGAGGTGGGCCACGACGGCGTCCTCCATGGAGGAGGTGACGCAGAACCGGTCGCCGAAGGTGTCGGTGGCCCAGCGCAGGATCTCCAGGGCCGGGGCGTCCTCCAGCTCCCGGCCGGCGCGCTCGGCGAGGGCGCGGTGCGCGGCGGCGGTGGCCGGGTCGGGTCCGGTGGTGGTGGGTCCGGTCATATCTCCTCCCCGCCGCCGGGCGGCCGGTTCCGCAGCCCGGCGGCCAGCAGGCCCCGGAAGGTCAGCCGGAAGGCGCGGTTGCAGGCGGCGCACTCCCAGGTGCCGTGGCCCTCCTCGGAGGGGCGCAGATCCTCGTCGCCGCAGTAGGGGCAGTAGGCGGGGGCGGCGCGTTCACTCACCGGGCCGTCCTTCCGCTCGCCGGGGTGCCGCCCCGGTCAGGGACTGCTCGTCGGCGCGGGCCGCCCAGCGGGCGAAGGACTCGCCCTCGGCGCGCTGTTCCTGGAAGGCGCGCAGCACCCGCTCGATGTAGTCGGGTAGTTCGGCGGAGGTGACCTTCAGCCCGCGCACCTTGCGGCCGAAGCCGGGTTCCAGGCCGAGCGAGCCGCCCAGGTGCACCTGGTAGCCCTCGACCTGCCGGCCCTCGGCGTCGGTGACCAGCTGGCCCTTGAGCCCGATGTCGGCGATCTGGATGCGGGCGCAGGAGTTGGGGCAGCCGTTGATGTTGATGGTCAGCGGTTCGGTGAAGCCGGGGAGGCGGCGCTCCAGTTCGTCGATGAGGGAGGCGCCGCGCGCCTTGGTCTCCACGATCGCCAGCTTGCAGAACTCGATGCCGGTGCAGGCCATGGTGCCGCGCCGGAACGGGGAGGGCTCGGCGGTGAGGTCCAGCGCCGCGAGCCCTTCGGTCAGGGACGTGACGCGGTCCTCGGGCACGTCCAGGATGAGCATCTTCTGCTGCACGGTGGTGCGGACCCGGCCCGAGCCGTGTGCCTCGGCGAGGTCGGCGATCTTGGCCAGGGTGGTGCCGTCCACCCGGCCGACGCGGGGCGCGAAGCCGATGTAGTAGCGCCCGTCGCGCTGCCGGTGGACACCGATGTGGTCGCGCCACTGCTCGACGGGGGCGGCCGGGGCGGGGCCGTCGGCCAGGCGGCGCAGCAGGTACTCGTCCTCCAGCACCTGCCGGAACTTCCGCGCGCCCCAGTCGGCGACGAGGAACTTGATCCGGGCGCGGGTGCGCAGCCGCCGGTAGCCGTAGTCCCGGAAGAGGCCGACGACGCCCTCGTACACGTCGGGGACGTCCTCCAGCGGGACGAAGGCTCCCAGCCGCACGCCGATCTTCGGGTTGGTGGACAGGCCGCCGCCGACCCACAGGTCGAAGCCGGGGCCGCGCTCGGGGTGTTCGACGCCGACGAAGGCGATGTCGTTGACCTCGTGGGCCACGTCCTGCTGCGGGGAGCCGGAGATCGCGGCCTTGAACTTGCGCGGCAGGTTGGAGAACGCCTTGTTGCCCAGGACCCGGCGCTGGATCTCCTCGATGGCGGGGGTGCCGTCGATGATCTCGTCGGCGGCGATGCCGGCCACCGGGGAGCCGACGATGACGCGCGGGGTGTCGCCGCACGCCTCGGTGGTGGACAGGCCCACGGCCTCCAGACGGCGCCAGATCTCCGGCACGTCCTCGATGCGGATCCAGTGGTACTGGATGTTCTGCCGGTCGGTGATGTCGGCGGTGCCCCGGGCGAACTCCTGGGAGATCTCGGCGACGACGCGCAGCTGCGCGGTGGTCAGCCGGCCGCCGTCGATGCGCACCCGCAGCATGAAGAACTCGTCGTCCAGTTCCTCGGGCTCCAGGATGGCGGTCTTGCCGCCGTCGATGCCGGGACGGCGCTGGGTGTACAGGCCCCACCAGCGCATGCGGCCGCGCAGATCGGCGCCGTCGATGGAGTCGAAGCCGCGGTGGGCGTAGATCGTCTCGATGCGTGTCCGTACGTTGAGACCGTCGTCGTCCTTCTTGGTCTGCTCGTTCGGATTGAGCGGGCTGAAGTGTCCTGCCGCCCACTGGCCTTCGCCGCGGTGGCGGCCGGCCTTGCGGCGGGGCGGTGCGGCGGGTGCGTCCGCGGATTCGGACATGGTTCTCCGGTCCTTCTGCAGGCAGCGAGGAGGCATCCGGCGGGTGCGGGGCCGCGCGGGGGCGGACCGGCGGGCCGGAGGCGTCGGGAGGCGGCCGGTGGTCGCGGGACGCACCGGGCGGTCGGGGAACGGGGGTCGGCGGGCGGGGCTGGAAGCGGGGCGGAGGCGCTCAGCCGTGCGGACACAGGGCGCTGCACATGTGACCGAGGTCGATGTGGCGCCTGCTCACCAGGGCGGTTCCTGCTCGCGACATGCCGGTCAGCGTGGCACGCGGCGCGCGGGGGAGTCTACCGTCGTCCGCCATCCGGACTGTGGAGTCCCGCATGCTGGGACGTGGCCGGTGAGGGCCGTCCGTACGACCGCGTCACGCGCCCGGCCAGGGTCCCGGCTGCCGGACGGACGGCTCCTGCCCGGTGCGGGTGTCGTACACCCGGAAGCCGCGCCGCCGGTAGTTGTCCAGGGCGTGCTCCCCGTCCCGGGAGCAGGTGTGCAGCCACACCCGGCGGGTCGGCCGGTGCCCCGGCGTCCGGCCGGCCAGATCCCAGGCGCGGGCGGTGCCGGCGCTCAGCAGCGCGCCGCCCAGGCCCCGGCCCCGGAAGGCGGGCAGCAGCCCGAAGTAGCCGATCTCCACCACCCCGGACTCCTCACCGTACAGTTCGAGGAAGCCGCCGGGGGTGCCGTGCTCGTACACCACCCAGGTCTCCACCCCGGGCCGCTCCAGATGGGCCCGCCAGCGGGCGCGGTCCCAGGGATGGGGGCACCTCCCGGCCGAAGGCTGGGGGACGGTCGATCCACGCCACGTCCTGGCCCACGGCCGTGTACAGGAACCGGCTGAACTCCGGGCTGGGCACGGCCGCCCGCTCGATCCGCACCGGCGCGCCCGGCGCGAGGTCCCGGGCGGGCCGCAGGTCCCCGGGGGCGGTCTGCTCCAGGTACCAGTACGTCACGGCCTCGGTCGCCGGGGTGGTCGTCATACGGACATCCCATCACAGGGCGGGCGCGGTCAGCCGGGCAGTGCCCGCTCCACCACCGCTTCCAGATCGAGCCCGCTGGGCAGCGTCCCGAACGCCAGCCCCCGCTCCCCGCCCAGCCGCGAGGCGCAGAACGCGTCCGCGACCTCCGCCGGGGCGTGCCGCACCAGCAGCGAGCCCTGGAGCACCAGCGCCAGCCGCTCCACCAGCCGCCGGGCCCGCGCCTCGATGCCGTCCAGGTCGGACAGTTCGGTCAGCACGTCCTTGATCGCCGCGTCCAGCCGGTGGTCGGCACCCGAGGACTGCCCGACCTCCGTCAGGAACGCGTTGAGCGCCTGCGGCTCGCGCTGGAGCGCCCGCAGCACGTCCAGCGCCTGCACATTGCCCGCCCCCTCCCAGATCGAGTTCAGCGGCGACTCGCGCAGCAGCCGCGGCATCCCGGATTCCTCCACGTAGCCGTTGCCGCCCAGGCACTCCAGCGCCTCCGCGGTCAGCGGCGTACAGCGCTTGGTCACCCAGTACTTGGCCGCCGGGACCGCCAGCCGCAGCAGATGCCGCTCGCCCGCCGAGCCGGCCGCCGCCCGGTCCTGCGCCGCCGCCAGCCGCATCGTCAGCGCGGTCGCCGCCTCCGACTCCAGCGCCAGGTCCGCCAGCACATTGCGCATGAGCGGCTTGTCGATCAGCGGACCGCCGAACGCCGAGCGGTGCCGGGCGTGGTGCACCGCCTGGGTCACCGCCTGCCGCATGATCGCCGCCGATCCGGCCACGCAGTCCAGCCGGGTGGCCGCCACCATCTCGATGATGGTGGCCACCCCGCGCCCCTCCTCGCCGACCCGCCAGGCCAGGGTGGAGCCGTCGAACTCCACCTCGGCGGAGGCGTTGGAGCGGTTGCCGAGCTTGTCCTTCAACCGCTGGATCAGAAAGGTGTTGCGGCTGCCGTCCGGCAGCACCCGGGGCAGCAGGAAACAGGTGAGCCCGCCCGGCGCCTGCGCCAGCACCAGGAACACATCCGACATCGGCGCCGAGCAGAACCACTTGTGCCCGCGCAGCGCGTACGCCCCGGCCTCCGCGAGCGGCACCGCCTCGGTGGTGTTGGCCCGGACGTCCGAGCCGCCCTGCTTCTCCGTCATCCCCATCCCGGCCAGCACCCCCGCCTTGCCGGCCGGCGGCCGCAGCCCCGGCTCGTACACCGTGGAGGTCAGCAGCGGCTCCCACACGGCGGCCAGGTCCGGCTCGGCGCGCAGCGCCGGCACCGCCGCGTGCGTCATCGACAGCGGGCAGCCGTGCCCCGCCTCCACCTGCGACCACACGGTGAACGCGGCGGCCCGCCGCAGGTGCCCGTCGGGGCGCGGCCACGCCGCGGTGAGCCCGGCCGCCACCCCGTGCTCCAGCAGCTGGTGCCAGGCCGGGTGGAACTCCACCTCGTCCACCCGCTCGCCGTAGCGGTTGTGGGTGTGCAGCACCGGCGGGTTCTCGTTCGCCAGCCGCCCCCACTCCTGGGCCCGCGCCGAGCCCGCCGTCCGGCCCAGCTCGCCGAGTTCGGCGGCGGTGCTCTCCGCGCGGGCGGCGTCGCTGCTGTGGCGGGCCACGGCTTCGCGCAGCGCGGCGTCCGCGCCGAAGACGTCGTGCCCCACCAGGGGCGGGACTTGGTTGGCCACGCTGTGAGTGCTGGAGGTCATGCCCGTTAACTTAGGGCCGTGGACGCCGAACAGTCAGTACCCATACCGGAGGGGCAGCGCGCTCAGCGCACGGCGGAGCGGGGGGAAGCACGGCGGGACCGGGACCCGGTGCGCACCGTGCGGAAGGAAGGGACCGTGCCCGAGGACGACAAGCGGCGGGAGAAGGAGAGCCGGAAGCGGGAGAAGCGGGAGCGCCGGCGGCGCGGGCGCCCCTCGCGCAGCGCGGTCTACCGCAACATCCCCAAGGGCCGGCTGTCCTGGCTGCTGCTGAAGGACACCATCACCTCCTGCTCCGAGCACCGGGTGATGGGCATGGCGGCCGAGGCGGCGTTCTTCACCCTGCTCTCGCTGCCCCCGCTGCTGCTGGGCCTGATCGGGCTGCTCTCCAACCTGGACGCGGTGGCCGGCACCAGCGCGCTGCCCACGGTGCGCGGCCACATCCTGGACCTCTCCGGCGCGATGCTCTCCGAGCGCGGGGTGGACGAGGTGATCACCCCGCTGATCAACGACCTGATGTCCGGGCCGCGTCCCGATGTGATGTCGTTCGGCTTCATCGTGGCCCTGTGGTCCGGTTCCCGGGCGATGAACGTGTTCGTCGGCACCATCACCGTGATGTACGGCCTGGACGGGCACCGCAACCCGGCTGCCACCCGGCTGCTGGCGTTCACCATGTACGTGGTGAGCCTGGTGGTCGGCGCGATCGCGGTGCCCGCCGTGGTGCTGGGGCCCGGGATCGTCGCCGAGTGGCAGCCGCAGCTGGCCGGGGTGCTGCGGTACACCTACTGGCCGCTGCTCCTGCTGCTGTGCGTCTCCTTCCTCACCACGCTGTACCACGTGTCGGTGCCGGTGCGCTCACCGTGGCGCGAGGACATCCCGGGCGCGCTGGTGGCGCTGACCATCTGGGCGCTGTGCGCGTACGCGCTCAAGGCGTATCTGCGGGCCACCGTGGAGGGGCCGAGCATGTACGGGTCGCTGGCGGTGCCGGTGGCGATCCTGCTGTGGCTGGGCATGTCCGCCTTCGCGGTCCTGGTGGGCGCCGCGCTGAACGCGGCCGTGGACCGGATCTGGCCCACCGCCACCATCGCCGCCGCCCGCGCCGAGAGCGAGCGCGCCAGGGCGGCGGCGAGCGCCGCGATGGCCGCCGCCGTGAAGTCGCGCCGCAGCCGGGCCGAGGCGCAGGGCATCCCCGAACCGGACGACCCGCTGGTGACGGCGGGCCGCTGGGCGAAGGCCTGGCGGCGCGGAGAGCTGCGGGAGGAGCTGGAGCGCATGCGCCGGGCGGGAAACGACCGCAGACGGCGCATCCAGGGCACCGACCGCAGGGGGGCCACCTCGGTGACGGTCAGGGCCGGATCGCGGGGCAAGGGTTCTAGTACAGTGAGGCGTTCGCGGGTACGGCATGGGAGCGGACATGGGCGTGACAAAGGCCGTGACTGAGCGCACCGGCGGGCCGCTGGACGACCGCAGATCCGGCCCCACCGTCCCCCGGATGATCCTCGGCGCCCGGCTCCGCCGGCTGCGCGAGGCACGCCGCATCACGGGCGCGGAGGCGGGCGAGGTGATCCGCGCCTCGCACTCCAAGATCAGCCGGCTGGAGATGGGCCGCACCGGCTTCAAGCTGCGCGACGTGGACGATCTGCTGACCCTGTACGGGGTGCACGACGCCGCCGAGCGCGCCACGCTGCTGGCCCTGGCCCGCCAGTCCAACACACCGGGCTGGTGGCACGCGTACCACGATGTGGTGCCCAGCTGGCTGAACGTCTACCTCGGCCTCGAACAGGCGGCCGTGGTGATCAGGACCTACGAGCAGCAGTTCATCCCGGGGCTGCTCCAGACCGAGGGCTACAGCCGGGCCGTGCACCGGCTCAGCCCCGAGCCGCAGGACGGGCTGCTGGAGCGCCGCGTCGAGCTGCGGATGGCCCGGCAGCGGATCCTGCACCGGCCGGGGCCGCCCCATCTGTGGGCGGTGATCGACGAGGCGGCGCTGCGCCGCTCCATGGGCAGCGCCGCGATGATGCGCGAGCAGCTGGAGCATCTGCTGGAGATCTCCCGGCTCGCGCACATCACCCTCCAGGTGCTGCCCTTCTCGGCCGGTGGCCACGCGGCGGTCGGTGGCCCGGTGACGGTGCTGCGCCCGCCCGGCGCCGAACTGCCCGACGTGGTGTACCTGGAGCAGCTGACCGGCGGGGTCTACCCGGACAAGCCGGCCGAGATAGAGCAGTACCGGCATGTGATGAACCAGGTCGTGATCCAGGCCGAGCCGCCCACGGCGACGGCCGGATTCCTGCGCCGGCTGCTGCGCGAGACCTGAGCCCCGTACCCCCTCCGCGGCCGGGCGATCGCTCTCGGCGAACATCCGGCGGGCGGGGAACATCCCGCCGCTCCCCGGCATTGAGTGCAGTGAACTCAACTTGTCTGCTGAGGGAGAGGTCATGACGCCGTCATCCGACACACTCACCCTGCCCGTCCTGCCCCTGGACGACGAGGTCGTACTGCCCGGCATGGTCGTTCCGCTGGAACTGTCCGACCCGGAGATCCGCGCCGCCGTCGAGGCGGCCCAGTCCGCCGCCTCCCGTGGCGACAAGCCCCTGGTGCTGCTGGTGCCGCGCGTCGAGGGGCAGTACGCCGCCATCGGCGTCGCCGGCCGCGTCGAACAGGTCGGCCGGCTCTCCGCCGGAGGCCCCGGCGCCCTGATCCGCGGCCTGCGCCGGGTGCGCATCGGCGCCGGCACCACCGGCCCCGGCGCCGCCCTGTGGGTCGAGGGCACGCCCGTCACCGAGGACCAGCCCGCCTCGCCGCCCGGCGCCGTCGCCGAGCTGATGAAGGAGTACAAGGCGCTGGCCACCGCCTGGCTGCGGCAGCGCGGCGCCTGGGAAGCCGTCGACCGGCTCCAGCAGATCGACGACGCGGGAGCCCTCGCCGACAACGCCGGCTACTCCCCGTTCCTCACCACCGACCAGCGGCTGAAGCTGCTGGAGACCACCGACCCCACCGAGCGGCTGCGGCTGGCCCTGAAGCTGCTCAGCGACCACCTCGCCGAGCAGGACGTCGCCGAGTCCATCGCCAAGGACGTCCAGGAAGGCGTCGACAAGCAGCAGCGCGAGTTCCTGCTCCGCCGCCAGCTGGAGGCCGTCCGCAAGGAACTGGCCGAGCTGAACGGCGACGCCGCCGACGAGGGCGAGGACTACCGCGCCCGCGTCGAGGCCGCCGACCTGCCCGAGAAGGTGCGCGAGGCCGCGCTCAAGGAGGTCGACAAGCTGGAGCGCTCCTCCGACGCCTCCCCCGAGGGCAGCTGGATCCGCACCTGGCTGGACACCGTCCTGGAGCTGCCCTGGAACCGGCGCACCGAGGACGCCTACGACATCGCCGCCGCCAAGGCCGTCCTGGACGCCGACCACGCCGGGCTCACCGACGTCAAGGAACGCATCACCGAGTACCTGGCGGTGCGCAAGCGCCGCGCCGACAAGGGCCTGGGCGTCATCGGCGGCCGGCGCGGCGGCGCCGTGCTCGCCCTGGTCGGCCCGCCCGGCGTCGGCAAGACCTCGCTGGGCGAGTCGGTGGCCCGCGCCATGGGCCGCGAGTTCGTCCGGGTGGCGCTCGGCGGCGTCCGCGACGAGGCCGAGATCCGCGGCCACCGCCGCACCTACGTCGGCGCCATGCCCGGCCGCATCGTGCGCGCCATCAAGGAGGCCGGCTCCATGAACCCGGTCGTCCTGCTGGACGAGATCGACAAGGTCGGCAGCGACTACCGGGGCGACCCCTCCGCCGCGCTGCTGGAGGTCCTCGACCCGGCCCAGAACCACACCTTCCGGGACCACTACCTGGAGGTCGAGCTGGACCTGAGCGACGTGGTCTTCCTGGCCACCGCCAACATGCTGGAGGGCATCCCGCAGCCGCTGCTGGACCGGATGGACCTGGTGCAGCTGGACGGCTACACCGAGGACGAGAAGGTCACCATCGCCCGCGACCACCTGCTGCGCCGCCAGCTGGAGCGGGCCGGTCTGGACGGCGACGAGATCCGGGTGACCGACGGCGTCCTGCGCAAGCTGGCCGGCGAGTACACCCGCGAGGCCGGTGTCCGCGCCCTGGAGCGCGCCCTGGCCCGGCTGCTGCGCAAGGTCGCCGCCCGCAGCGAACTCGGCGAGCTGACCCTGCCGTACACCGTCACCGAGGACGCGCTGCGCTCGCTGATCGGCCGGCCGCACCACACCCCGGAGGCCGCCCAGTCGCCCGAGCAGCGCCGCACGGCGGTGCCCGGCGTGGCCACCGGCCTGGCCGTCACCGGCGCGGGCGGCGACGTGCTGTACATCGAGGCCTCCCTCGCCGACCCGGAGACCGGCGGCGCCGGGCTGAGCCTCACCGGCCAGCTGGGCGACGTGATGAAGGAATCCGGCCACATCGCCCTGTCCTACCTGCGCTCGCGCGGCGCCGAACTGGAACTCCCGGTCGGCGATCTCAAGGAGCGCGGCGTTCATCTGCACATCCCCGCCGGGGCGGTGCCCAAGGACGGCCCCAGCGCCGGCATCACCATGACCACCGCGCTGGCCTCGCTGCTCTCCGGCCGCCAGGTGCGGCCCGACGTGGCGATGACCGGTGAGGTGTCGCTGACCGGCCGGGTGCTGCCGATCGGCGGCGTCAAGCAGAAGCTGCTCGCCGCGCACCGGGCCGGGATCACCACGGTGATCATCCCGCAGCGCAACGAGCCGGACCTGGACGACGTCCCCGAGGAGGTGCTGGCGGACCTGGAGGTGCACCCGGTCACCGATGTGCGCCAGGTGCTGGAGCTGGCCCTGACCCCGGCCGGCACCGAGGTGGCCATGGCCGCCTGAGATGGCGCGACGCTCACGGGATCCGGCCCCGGCCATGCCCTAGGGTCGGATCCCATGAGCCCTTCCATCGCCACCACCACCCGTGTGGACCTCGCCGGACTGCTGGAGTTCGTCCGCCCCCGGCACCGCGCCGTCCTGCTCACCCGCCGCGCCGACGGCTCCCCGCAGGGCTCGCCGCTCACCTGCGGGGTGGACGACGAGGGCCGGATCGTGGTGTCCACCTACCCGGAGCGCGCCAAGACCCGCAACGCCCGCCGGGACGAGCGGGTCTCGCTGATCGTGCTCTCCGACGAGTGGGACGGCCCCTGGGTGCGGATCGACGGCACCGCCGAGGTGCTCGATCTGCCCGAGGCGTTGGAGCCACTGGTCACCTACTACCGCAACATCGCGGGCGAGCACCCCGACTGGGACGAGTACCGGGAGGCGATGACCCGGCAGGGCAAGTCCCTGATCCGGATCACACCCACCGCCTGGGGCCCGATCGCCACCGGCGGCTTCCCGGCCCGGCCGGCCGGGAACGGCTGACCGCCGCCCCTCCCCACCCGCCGGACGGCGGTGTCCGATTCCCGCCAGTGTGCGCCCCCGCGCCGGGCGCACACTGGGCAGTGTGATGGACGACGACAGCAGGTACGAGGCGGTCCGCAGCCGGGACGCACGGTTCGACGGGGTGTTCTACACAGGGGTGCGCACCACCGGCATCTACTGCCGGCCCAGCTGCCCGGCCGTCACCCCCAAGCGCGCCAACGTCACCTTCCACCCCTCGGCCGCCGCCGCCCAGGCCGCCGGCTACCGGGCCTGCCGCCGCTGCCGCCCCGACGCGGTACCCGGCTCCGCCGAGTGGAACGTCCGCGCCGACGCCGTGGGCCGCGCCATGCGTCTGATCGCCGACGGCGTCGTGGACCGCGACGGCGTCAACGGCCTCGCCGCCCGGCTCGGCTACAGCCCCCGGCAGGTCCAGCGCCAGCTCACCGCCGAACTCGGCGCCGGACCCGTAGCCCTCGCCCGCGCCCAGCGCGCCCACACCGCCCGGATCCTGCTGCGGACCACCGCCCTGCCGGTCACCGAGATCGCCTTCGCGGCCGGCTTCGCCAGCGTCCGGCAGTTCAACGACACCATCCGGCAGATCTACGCCCGCACCCCCACCCAGCTGCGCGGCGGCCGCGCCCCCGCGCCCCGGGACGGGGCCGGCGTCCCGCTGCGGCTCGCCCACCGGGGCCCGTACGCCGCCCGCGAGGTCTTCGACTTCCTCGCCCGCCGCGCGATCACCGGCATCGAGGAGATCACCGGCGGACCCGGCACCCGCCTCTACCGCCGCTCCCTCGACCTGCCGCACGGCACCGGCGTGGCCGAGGTCGGCGAAAGCGGCGGACCGGGCTGGCTCCCGGCCCGGCTGCGGCTGACCGATCTGCGCGATCTGACCACCGCCGTGCAGCGGCTGCGCCGGCTGTTCGACCTCGACGCCGACCCCTACGCCGTCACCGAACGGCTCGCCGCCGATCCCCGGCTCGGCCCGCTCGCCGCCGAGCGCCCCGGACTGCGGTCCCCGGGCGCCGCCCAGCCCCACGAACTCGCGGTGCGCGCGGTCCTCGGCCAGCAGATCTCCGTCGCCGCCGCCCGTACCCTGGCCGGCGCCCTGGTCGCCGCGTACGGCAAGCCGCTGCCGGCCGCCGACGGTGCCCTCACTCATGTCTTCCCCACCGCCGACGCCCTGGCGGACGCCCCGCTCACCGAACTGGGCATGCCCGGGGCCAGACGCCGCACGCTGCGCGCGCTGTGCGCCGCACTCACCGACGGCACCGTGGTGCTCGACCCGGGCGCCGACCGGGAGACGACGGAGGCCGCCCTGCTGGCGCTGCCCGGCATCGGGCCGTGGACGGCCGGTTATCTGCGGATGCGGGCCCTGGGCGACCCGGATGTCTTCCTGCCGGGCGACGCCGGGGTACGCCACGGCCTGGCCGCCGCCGGGGCCGGGCCGGGCGACGCGGAGGGCTGGCGGCCCTGGCGTTCCTACGCCGTCCACCATCTGTGGCGGGCCGCCGGGGACGGGCGGCGGACCGGGGCCCCGCGGGTCAGTCCGGCAGCCCCCAGCTGATGATGCGGCGCGGATGCAGCCGGATCACCTCCGGGCTGAAGCCGGGACCCAGATCGTGTTCGCCCACCAGCAACTGCGCCACCCCGCGGATCTCCACCCCGCGCACCCGCCACGGCTGGACGCTCGCCAGATCGTCCACGACCAGCGACAGCAGCGGATTGACCGTCAGGTTGCGCCACTTCTTGGTGTCGCCCATGGCGCGGCCACCGATGAGGACGGTGCCGTCGTCCTGCGGGAAGAAACCCACCGGATTGGCCTGCGGCTGCCCCGAGGGGTCGACGGTGGCCAGCCGCCCCAGCCGCTGGGTGGCCAGATAGGCGCGCTCCGGGGCGCTGAACTCGACCTGTTCCTTCATGGCCGCAGCCTGACACGGCGCGCCCTCAGCCCCAGCGCAGCACGCCGAGCCACACCCCCGTGACCAGCAGACATGCCGCCAGTTCGACCAGCATCCGGCGGCCCACCGTCCGCATGATCACGCGGGTGGAGGCGAGCGCCGCGCCGTGATCGCCCAGCCGCGCCCGCTCCCACCCGTACAGCGCCCCCACGAAGCCGGGCACCAGACCGGCCACCGGCAGGACGAAGAAGCCGACGATTCCGCTCCCCCCGGCGAGCAGCAGTTGCCGCCGCCGTACCCCGGCCTCCCGCCGGCCGGCGGCCGGAAGCAGCCACTGCACCGCCTGATTGACCAGCAGCAGCGCGGTCGCGATGACCAGCACCCACCACGCCCGCGAGGTGCCCTCGGCGGAGGACCACCAGAACACCGCCGCCCACACCACCAGCGGTCCCGGCACGCCGGGCATCATGATGCCCAGCAGTCCCAACAGCATCACCAGGCCCACCAGTAACAGCTGCCATATCCCCATGGGGGTTAGGCTGCCGTATTCCGGTCAGCGGTGCCGCATGTGGGGCCCGGTTCAGTTGAACGTACGCTCGATCCGGGCCAGTTTCTCCTCCAGCGAGTTCAGCCGGCCATCCGCGCCGGACAGATCCGTCCCCGCGGAGCCGGTCCCGGCACCCGCGGTGCCCAGGCTCCCGGGAGCGTCCAGCGCCCGCCGGCCGCCCGCCGTCGGACCCGACTCCAGCGCGGCCGGCTCGCGGTCCCCGCCCGCCTGCTCCACGGCGACCTCGACCCGCTGCTGCCGGCCCAGCGCCTTCATCCGCGCCTTCTCCAGCTTGCGCTGCTCCTTGCGGCGGGCCTTCTCCAGTTCCTTGGTGCGCCGTTCCTCGCGGACCTCCTCGACGGCCTCGTCCAGGGTGCGGACGTTCTCCAGCAGCATCAGCGACCAGGCACCGTACGTCTCGCGCGGGGCGCGCATCCACCGCACGAAGCGGATCTGCGGCAGCGGACGCGGCACCAGACCCTGCTCGCGCAGCGCCGCCTTGCGGGTCTGCTTGAGCGCGCGGTCGAAGAGGATGGCCGCCGACAGCGACATCCCGGCGAAGAACTGCGGGGCACCGGCGTGCATCTCACCGCGCGGCGCGTGCACCCAGTTGAACCAGGCGGCGGCACCGGCGAACAGCCACACCAGCATCCGCGAGCCCAGCGACGCGTCGCCCTGGCTCGCTTCGCGCACCGCGATCACGGCGCAGAACATGGCCGCGCCGTCCAGGCCGAACGGGACCAGGTACTCCCAGCCGCCGGAGAGGTTCAGGTTCTCCCGGCCGAAGCCGACCAGACCCTGGAAGGACAGCGCCGCCGCCACCCCGGCGCAGCAGAACAGCAGGAGGTAGGAGGCGGTCGCGTACGCGCGCTCCTTGCGCCGCCTGCGCTCCTCCATCACTTCCCACGAATCGCTCTGCGCTCCGTCGGCAGCCGCTGCCGCAGGTTTGCGCCCCTTGCTCATGAGGGTCACCGCGACAAGGGCACCGGCCAGGAGCACGGCTCCGGCGATCACCCAGCTGAACTCTATGTCGGTCATAGCGGAGCACCTTACCCGGCTCGGGAAGTCGTCTTTCGCGGCTGTGTTTCCGCCAGCATCCTGCGTCAACAGGCCCGTGGCCCGGTGACGTTCACAACCCGGCCCCACCAATGGGTGAGGCGTAAACGGGGGTTGCGGGATTTGTTGCGAAACCTTTAGCGAACGGCCGACAGCCGTTCGATCCGCTCGCTGTCACCCATGCGCGGGCAGGTCACACAGGTGGCCTCCGGGCGCAGTGTGTAGAAGAGGCAGCAGCTGACGCGGTCGCGGGTCCGCAGCGTCGCACCATCCGGACCGGTGAGGTTCCGGAACGACGCACCACCCGGATAGGGGGTGGTGCCGCCGGGCAGCAGCAGCTCCGCCTCGGCCAGCGCGCGCTCCTCCTCGCCCAGCAGCGAGCCCAGGTACCACAGGCTCTCGGTCAGCTCGTCGGTCGCCATGCCCCACAGCGCCCGGCTGCCCCGGCGCATGCGCGGCCGGAACCCCTCCAGCACCGGCCCCAGATGCGCCGCCGCCGCCTCGCGCACCGCCGCCCGCAGCTGCTCCTCGTCCGCGACGACCCGCGCGCCCGGATGACCGGCCAGCGGGTCGTCCGGCAGACAGCTGAACGGGGCGGGCGCCGCGGTGATCAGGCCATCCGCCCGATGGAATGCGACATCCTCCGGCGCCAGCCACGGCACGCGGCGCAGCAGGAAGTAGGGGAGCGTGAACAGGACGGCGGCGGGCCACGCGTACCGGTGCAGTGCGAAACTGGCCACGACCTGCGGCCGGCCGCGCTGCCCGTAGTCCGCGAGAATGCGTTCGTCGTCCCAGGCCAGGAAGTCCTCCAGTACTGCCCCCGCCTCGGCGAGATCGCTGCCGCGCACCCATCCCGGGCCGCGGCGTGGCGCCTCCTGGGTGAACCGGAGCGTGCTCAGGACATCATTCGCACGATCGAGTGCGGGTGCCAGCGACAGGGCCGGGGCGAGAGCGGAGACGTGCATGGTGCCACCGAATCAAGAGCAAGGACGAAACGGAGAGGTAAGGCTTACCTTACCCGATCAAGGAGGGGGTTTGATCTCGGCCCATATCGGCCTAGGGTGCTCGGCATCACTTTTTCTACGGGAGGGGGTGCCCGCGTGGACGCGTACATAGCGGCGTCCCCCGGCACGCCGGTGGCGCCCCCGGAGAGACCGCCCCTCCCGGTCCGGCCCCGCACCCTGCCCGAACGCCACTCCGTCCGCGCCCAGGTGCTCGCCGCCCTGCGCGACGCCCTGGCCGGCGGCCAACTGGCGCCCGGCGAGGTGTACTCGGCCCCGGCCCTCGCCGAGCGGTACGGCGTCTCCGCCACCCCGGTGCGCGAGGCGATGCAGCAACTGGCGAGCGAGGGCGCCGTGGAGACCGTCCCCAACCGCGGCTTCCGCATCGCCGGCCACACCGCCCGCGACGCGGCCGAACTCGCCGAGGTCCGGGCGGCCCTGGAGGTGCCGGCCATCATGCGGCTGGCCCGCACCGTTCCCCCGGAGCGCTGGGACGAGTTGCGCCCGCTCGCCGAGGCCACCGTCACCGCCGCCACCCTCGGCGACCGCGCCGCCTACGCGGAGGCCGACCGCTGCTTCCACCGCGCGCTGCTGCGGCTGACCGGCAACCGGCAACTGGTGCTGATAGCGGAGGACCTGCACCGCCGCTCCCAGAGCCCGGCCACCTCCAAGCCGCTGCCCGGCACCGCCGAACTGCTGGCGGACGCCCTGGAGCACGCGGCCCTGCTCGACGCCCTGCGCCGCCGCGACCTGTCGGCCGCCCAGCAGCTGGCGAGCGAGCACTTCACCGGCGTCTGACCGCCACACCGCCCGGCCGCCCGCCCGCCCGGGCGGTGCGGCCCGCCGCGCGCCACCGCCCGGCCCGGCCTACGCCGGGGCCGGCGCGGGCGGCTGCGGCGTGAGATGGGCGGCCAGCCAGCGCGGCACCCGGTCCAGCAGATGGAACAGCCGCCCCGCCTCGGTGCGCAGCCGGGTCGCCTCCGGCTCCGGCTGGACCTCCGCCAGCGCCACCAGTGCCGGCGCGATGCCCACCAGGAAACCGGTCTCCTCCCGCAGCCGCAGACTGTGCGTGAACCCCTCCCTGGCCTGCTCCAGATCCCCCCGCTGCTGGGCGAGCGCCGCCAGCTGCCGCCAGGTGTACGAGCTGAGCAGCGCGTCGCCCCTGGCCACCGCCTCGGCGTGCGCCCGCCGGTACCCGGTCTCCGCCGCCTCCGCGTTCCCGCTCACGTGCTGTGCCATCAGCCCGCGCCGGAAATCCAGCAGCGCCCGGCCCGGCGAGTCGGGCGCCAGCAGCGCCGCCGCCCTGCCCAGCGCGGCCCGCGCCTCGTCCGCCCGGTCGCGCACCCGCAGTAACGTCGAGGCATACGCCAGATAGCCGCGCTCGCCGGCCGCCGCCCCCCGTTCCTCGTCCGTCAGCGCCATCGACTCCACGGCCCGCAGCGCGTCCTCCGCCCGCTCCCAGCCCTCGCCGGTGAACATGCAGCACTCCACCAGCAGTTCGGTCCGGCGCAGCGCCGCCGTGGGGGAGAGCGCCGCCGCGTGCTCCAGCAGCGCCGCCGCGTCCTGCCAGCAGCCGCGCGACCGGAGCCGCCACACCGCGCTGTCCAGGGGAACGGTCGGTGGTATGGCGGTCTGGGCCACATCGCCCTCCAGGCGCGTCATTGAGCCGATCGTGAGTGTGGAGGCATCTCAGCACGCGGCGGCGGGCGCGGCCAAGAGGCGTGCGTGAATCAGTTCACAAATGCGCGGCTCACCCAATGGCCCAGCCCAGCTGGGCATCCGCCGTGCCACGCCCGCACGATGCCAGGTATGGAGCCGATATCCGGATACGCGCGCGAGGGCTTTCTCAGCTCGCTGCGCGGTGCCGTGACACCCCGCGCCGCGCTGCTGGTGCTGGGTGCGCTGCTGTTGCAGTGGGCGTTCATCACCTCCTACGTCGGGGCGCTGCACCGCGCCGAACCGCACCGCATCCCGCTCGCGCTGGTGGCCCCCGAGGAGATGGCCGGACAACTGGTCAACGAGCTGGACGGACTGCCCGGCAACCCCGTCCGCGTCGAGCACGCCTCCACCGACGAGGCGGACGGGCTGCGCATGGTCCAGCACCGGGACGTGGACGGCGCGCTGATCGTGGACGGCACCGGCACCCAGGACACGCTGCTGGTGGCCACCGGCGGCGGCACCTCCACCGCCGAGGCGCTGGCGCAGGTGATCCAGTCGGTGGAGGCCGCGCAGAACCGCACCCTGGAGATCCGGGACATCACCCCGGCCGCCGCCGGTGACGCGCGCGGCCTCACCTCGTTCTTCCTGGTCGTCGGCTGGGTGGTGGGCGGCTACCTGTGCGGCGCCGTGCTGGCGATCAGCCACGGCAGCCGGGCCGCCACCGTGCCGCGCGCCCTGTTCCGGCTGGGCACCCTGGCGGTGTACTCGCTGCTCGGCGGGCTCGGCGGCGCGGTGATCGCGGGCCCCGTGCTCGACGCGCTGCCGGGGCGGGTGGTGTCGCTGGCGCTGCTGGGCGCCCTGGTGGTGTTCGCGACCGGGGCGCTCACCCTGGCCTTCCAGGCGCTGTTCGGCGTCGTCGGTATCGGGCTGACCCTGCTGGTGGTGGTGATCCTGGGCAACCCCAGCGCGGGCGGCGCGATCGGCACCGCACTGCTGCCCGCCTTCTGGCGCGGCATCAGCTCCGTGACGATCCCGGGTGCCGGCACCTGGGGCACCCGCTCCATCGCCTACTTCGACGGGCACGCGCTGACCCACCCGCTGGTCGTCCTCGGCATCTGGGCGGTGGGCGCGATCGTGGTGACGCTGCTCGCCTCCCTGCTGGGCGGGCGCCGGCGGTGGCGGGACGAGATGCCCTACCGCACCGTCGCCGACGGCGGCTTCCTCGGCATCAAGCCGTGGACGCAGTGAGCCGCGCCGCCGCGCCCGCGCCCGAGCGCGCGCCCCGACGGGCCGTCACCGGCTCAGCCGCAGCGCGAGGAAGAAGTCCAGCTTGTCCTCCAGCCGGGTGAGGTCCCGCCCGGTCAGCGCCTCGATGCGGCCGATGCGGTAGCGCAGCGTATTGACATGCAGATGCAGCCGGGCCGCGCACCGCGTCCAGGAGCCGTCGGCCTCCAGATACGCCTCCAGGGTGGGGATCAGCTCCGAGCGGTGCCGCCGGTCGTAGGCGCGCAGCGGATCCAGCAGCCGCGCGGTGAAGGCGGTCCGCACCTCCTCGGGGACGAACGGCAGCAGCAGTACGTGCGAGGCCAGTTCGTCGTGGCCCGCCCCGCACACCGCCCCGGTGCGGGCGGCGGCCACCCGCCGCGCGTGCCGCGCCTCCTCCAGCGCGCCGCGCAGCCCGTCGGCCGCCCCGACCGGGGCACTCACCCCCAGCGTCAGCCGCCCGTCCGGGCCGAGCCCGGCGGCCAGGACCGCGCGGACCGGCGCCAGGACGGCCGCGGCCCGCAGCGCCGCGCCCTCGTCCGGCACCGCGGGCAGCGATACGAGCGCCACCGCCTCGCCGTCCGCGGCCCCCGCCACCAGGGCCCCCTCGACCGTGCCCGGGGCGGCGAGCAGTTCCTCCAGCAGCGCCTCGGCCACCCGGCCGCCGTCCTCCGCCGCGGCCCGGCCCTCGACCCGGGCCACCACCAGCTGCCAGCGCGGCTCCGCGAGCCCCGGCACCAGCAGCGGGCCCGCCACCCGCAGCCGCGCCGCCACCTCGGCGGGCGCGGCGCCCTCGCGCAGCAGCCGCAGGATCTCCCGGGCCAGACGGCGCTGCACCGTCCGGGACGCCTCGCGCCGGTCCCGGTCGGCGGCGATCAGCTGCGCCACCCCGGCCATCAGATCGAGGCGTTCGGCGGGCCAGTCGCGGGGGTCGGCGCGCACCGCCAGCTGCCAGCCGGTGAGCGCGGCGGTGTGCGGGTCACCGCCGTCGCCGGGGACCGGGAACAGCGCGTACCCGTCGCCGTCGCCGTCCTCTCCGTCCGCTTCCGTACCGGGCGGCACCCGGTACGGGCCGGGCCGCCCGCCGGCCGCCGCCGTCATGGCGTGCGCGGCCAGCCGCGCCGCCACCGGCGCGGGCAGCGCGGCGCGCGCCGAACCGGCCACCACCCGCCCGGTGGCGGACAGCAGCCAGGCCGGCAGGTCCAGGTCGGCGCCCAGCAGATCGAGGACCGCCTGCGGTCCGCCGCCGCCCGGCCCCGCCGACATCAGCCGCCGGTGCCGGTCCACGACCGCCGCCAGATCCCCCGCCCGGTGCCCGGAGATCTGCCGCACCACCCGTTCGGTGATCTCCGCGAAGGCCACCTCCTGCGCCACCGCGAACAGCGGCAGCCCGTGCCGGGCGCAGGCGGCGGCCAGATCGTCGGGCACCGCCCCGAGTTCCGCCTCGCCGGCGGCGAGCCCCGCCACCCCCGCCCGGGCCAGGATCCGCACGAACGGCTCGGAGTCGGCGGGGCCGCGCCACCAGGCGAGACCGGTGAGGACGAGTTCGCCGCCGCGCAGATAGCGGCTCGGGTCGCGCAGATCGGTGGTCATCACCCCGCGCACCGGGGCGTCGAGGCCGCCCGCGCCGTGCAGCAGCCGCAGTCCCAGCGCCCCGTCAGCCAGCAGTGTGCGCAGTCGCATGTCCGTCCGCCGATGTCGTCCGTGTTGCCGGCGGGCTGCCGCCCCGTTGCCGGCCGCATGTCCTCGTATGAACCTACAAGAAGTGGGGTCCCGGCGAATGGGTGCTTCGGCCCTTCCGTGACTGCCCCCGGGGCCCGCCGCCGGGTGTACTGGGCATCACCACACCCAGGGAGAGACAGCCGCATGGACTTTCTCCGCCCCACCGACTGGGCCGGGGCACTGGCCGCCAAAGCCGCACACCCCGACGCCGTACCGATCGCCGGCGGCACCGATGTGATGGTCGAGCTGACCTTCGACCGGCGCCGCCCCGACCGGCTCCTCGATCTGTCCGGGATCCCCGAACTGCGCCGCTGGGAGACCGGCGAACGGACGGTACGGCTCGGCGCCGCCGTCCCCTACCGCGCCGTCCTCGACCACCTCGCCGGGCCGCTGCCCGCGCTCGCCCTCGCCGCCCGCACCGTCGGCTCCCCGCAGATCCGCAACCGGGGCAGCGTCGGCGGCAACCTCGGCGCCGCCTCCCCGGCCGGCGACAGCCACCCCGCGCTGCTCGCCGCCGGAGCCGAGGTGGAGGCCGCCTCCGTGCGCGGCACCCGGCGCATCCCCATCGACGCCTTCTACACCGGCGTCAAACGCAACGCCCTCGCCCCCGACGAACTCATCCGCGCCATCCACATCGACCGGGCCACCGGACCGCAGCAGTTCGCGAAGGTCGGCACCCGCAACGCCATGGTCATCGCCGTGTGCGCCTTCGCCCTCGCCCTGCACCCGCACACCGGGACCGTACGCACCGGCATCGGCTCCGCCGCGCCCACCCCCGTCCGCGCCCCGGACGCCGAGGACTACCTGACCGGCGCCCTGGCCGGCGCCGGACTGTGGGAGGACCCCCGGCCGCTGCCCGAGGCCGTGCGGCGCCGCTTCGCCGAACTGGCCGCCACCGCCTGCCGCCCCATCGACGACGTCCGCGGCACCGCCCGCTACCGGGTGCACGCCGTCGGCGTCCTCGCCCGCCGCACCCTCGACCGGACCTGGGACGCCTACACGAAAGGGCTCACACCATGCGCGTGACCTGCACCGTCAACGGCCGCCGCCAGGTGGCCGACCACGTCTGGGAGGGCGAGAGCCTGCTGTACGTGCTGCGCGAGCGGCTCGGCCTCCCCGGCGCCAAGAACGCCTGCGAACAGGGCGAATGCGGCTCCTGCACCATCCGTCTGGACGGCGACCTGGTGTGCGCCTGCCTGGTCGCGGCCGGGCAGGCCGAGGGCGCCGACATCCGCACCGTCGAAGGGCTGGCCGGCGAGGACGGCACGCTCCACCCCGTCCAGCGCGCCTTCCTCGACGCGGGCGCCGTGCAGTGCGGCTTCTGCACCCCCGGCCTGCTCATGGCCACCGACGAACTCCTCGAACGCGTCCCCGATCCCGGCGACGCCGACATCCGCGAAGCCCTCGCCGGCAATCTGTGCCGCTGCACCGGCTACGAGGCGATCATGGACGCGGTACGGCTGGCCGCCACCCGCCGCGCCGGGACCGGGGAGAGCGCATGACCATCGGCCCGGGCGCCCTCAGCCAGCGCAGCGACCGCGGTACCACCGGCGGCATCGGCGAATCCACCCAGCGGCCCGACGGCGTCCTCAAGGTCACCGGCGAGTTCGCCTACTCCTCCGACCTGTGGCACGACGACATGCTGTGGGGACACACCCTCCGCAGCCCGCACCCGCACGCCGCGATCCGCCGCCTCGACATCACCGCCGCCCTCGCGCTCCCCGGCGTGCACGCCGTCCTCACCCACCACGACCTGCCCGCCGCCACCCACTACGGCCTGGAGTTCACCGACCAGCCCGTCCTCGCCCACGACGTGGTGCGCTACCAGGGCGAACCGGTGGCCCTGGTCGCCGCCGACCACCCCGAGACCGCCCGCCGCGCCGCCGCCCTCATCGCCGTCGACTACGACGAACGGCCGCTCGTGCACGACGAGACCTCCGCCACCGCCCCCGGCGCCCCCGTCCTGCACCCCGGCCGCACCGACCACCACGCCGCCCACGTACCGCACCCCAACATCGTCCACCGGCAGCCCATCCGGCACGGCGACGTGGCCGCCGCCCGGGCCCGGGCCGAGGTCGTGGTGCGCGGCGAGTACGAGGTCGGCATGCAGGACCAGGCGTTCCTCGGCCCCGAATCCGGCCTCGCCGTCCCGGCTGCCGATGGCGGCGTCGACCTGTACGTCGCCACCCAGTGGCTGCACGTCGACCAGCGGCAGCTCGCCCCCGTGCTCGGCCTGCCCGCCGCGAAGGTACGGCTCACCCTCTCCGGCGTCGGCGGCGCCTTCGGCGCCCGCGAGGACCTGTCGATGCAGGCCCACGCCTGCCTGCTGGCCCTGCGCACCGGACGCCCCGTCAAGATGGTCTACGACCGGGAGCAGTCCTTCTTCGGCCATGTGCACCGCCACCCCGCGAAGCTCGCCTACGAACACGGCGCCCTGCGCGACGGCACCCTGCTGTACGTCACCTGCCGCATCGTGCTCGACGGCGGCGCCTACGCCTCCTCCTCACCGGCCGTCGTCGGCAACGCCGCCTCGCTCGGCCTCGGACCCTACGAGGTGCCGCACGCCGACATCGAGGCGCTGGCCCTCTACACCAACAACCCGCCCTGCGGCGCCATGCGCGGCTTCGGCGCGGTGCAGGCGTGCTTCGCGTACGAGTCCCAGATGGACAAGCTCGCCGCCGCGCTCGGCATGGACCCGGTCGGCCTGCGCCGCCGCAACGCGATGCGGCAGGGCACCGTGATGCCCACCGGACAGCCGGTGGACTCCCCGGCCCCCGTCGCCGACCTGCTCGCCCGGGTCGCCGCCCGCCCGCTGCCCCCCGAACGGCCGCGGACGGACCCCGACGGCACCCCCGGCGCCCCGGACCTGCGGGAACTGCCCGGCGGGCTCTCCAACACCAGCCACGGGGAAGGCATCGTCCGCGGGGTGGGCTACGCGGTCGGCATCAAGAACGTCGGCTTCTCCGAAGGCTTCGACGACTACTCCACCGCCCGGGTCCGGCTGGAGGTGATGGGCGGCGAACCGGTGGCCGTCGTGCACACGGCGGCGGCCGAGGTCGGCCAGGGCGGCGTCACCGTCCAGGCCCAGATCGCCCGCACCGAACTCGGCGTCACCCAGGTCACCCTGCTCCCCGCCGACACCACGGTCGGCTCCGCCGGCTCCACCTCCGCCTCCCGGCAGACCTATATGACCGGCGGCGCGGTGAAGCACGCCTGCGAGGCGGTACGGGAGGCGGTCCTGGCCCGGGCACGTGCCCGTTTCCGCACCGCCGCCGCTCTGGAGGGCGGCAAGGTGGTGGCCGCGGACGGCGCCGTGCTGGCGAGCCTCGCCGAGGTGCTGGGGGAGGAGCCCGTCGAGATCGAGCGGGAGTTCCGGCACCGGGCCACCGAACCGTTCCACCCGCGCACCGGGCAGGGCCGCGGCCATGTGCAGTACTCCTTCTGCGCGCACCGCGCCGTCGTGGACGTGGACACCGACCTCGGCCTGGTGAAGGTCGTCGAACTCGCCGCGGCCCAGGACGTCGGCAGAGCCCTCAACCCGCGCGCCGTGGCCGGCCAGATCCACGGCGGCAGCGCCCAGGGGCTCGGGCTCGCCGTGCTGGAGGAGATCGTCGTCGGCCCCGACGGCCGGGTCCGCAACCCGTCCTTCACCGACTATCTGATCCCCACCATCCTGGACGTGCCCGCCATGCCCCTCGACATCCTCGAACTGGCCGACGACCACGCCCCGTACGGGCTGCGCGGCGTCGGCGAGGCACCCACCCTCTCCGCGACCCCGGCGATCGTGGCCGCCGTCCGCCAGGCCACCGGGCTGCCGCTGCACCGGGTCCCGGTACGGCCCGAGCAGCTGACCGGGACGGCGTAGCCGCCGTGCTGGAGATCGCACGGGAACTGCGCGGATGGCTGGCCGGGGGCCGCCCGTTCGCGGTGGCCACGGTGACGGCGGTGCACGGCAGCGCGCCCCGCCCGCCGGGCGCCGCGCTCGCGGTGGACGCGGCCGGGACCGTGGTCGGCAGCGTGTCGGGCGGCTGCGTCGAGGGCGCGGTGTACGAACTGTGCCGGGAGGCGCTGGCGGACGGCCGGCCGCGCACCGAACAGTTCGGCTACAGCGATACGGACGCCTTCGCCACCGGGCTGACCTGCGGCGGCAGCCTCGATGTCCTCATCACCCCGGTTGCCGCCGACGCCGACGGGCTGCGCGCGGTGCTGACGGCCGCGCTGGCCGGGCCGCACGGCGCGCTGGTCCGCTCGCCCGCCGGAGGCGCCCTGTACGTACCGGCCCGGGGCGCGCCGCACGGCTCGCTGGGCGGCGCGGCGGCGGACGGTACGGCGGTGACCGGCGCCCGGGCCTTGCTGCGGGAGGGGCGCACCGGGGTGCTCCCGCTCCCGGCGGGGGAGTGGGCGCTGGTGGAGAGCCGGGTCCCGGCGCCCCGGCTGCTGGTGTTCGGGGCGGTGGACTTCGCGGCGGCGCTGGCCAGTGCCGGGTCCTTCCTCGGCTACCGGGTGACGGTGTGCGACGCCCGGCCGGTCTTCGCCACCCCGGAGCGGTTCCCGGCGGCGGACGAGGTGGTGACCGGCTGGCCGCACGACTATCTGGCCGCCGAGGCGGCGGCCGGGCGGCTGGACGCCAGGGCGGCCCTGTGCGTGCTCACCCACGAGGCGAAGTTCGATGTGCCGCTGCTGGAGGCCGCGCTGCGGCTGCCGGTGGCGTACGTCGGGGCGATGGGCTCGCGGCGCACGCACACCGACCGGATGCGCCGGCTGCGGGCGGCCGGGCTGACCGAGCCGGAACTGGACCGGCTGCGCTCCCCGATCGGCCTGGATCTCGGGGCGCGGACCCCGCAGGAGACGGCGTTGTCGATCGCGGCCGAGATCGTGGCCACCCGCGAGGGGGCCACCGGGCAACCGCTCACCGGGCTGCGGGCACCGCGCATCCACCGGCCGGCGCCGGACCGCCCGGCGGGCTGACGGAGGGCGGGGTCGGCGGACGGACGGCGGAACGGGCGCGGGAGCGGGTGGATGGCCACCGGCGACCCACCGTTTCCGGTCAACTCCCGGCGGCCGGGCCCGGCCCCTCCCGGCGCGGCCCGCCGCCGTCCCGCACCAGGGCGTCCGCCGGGTCGTTGACCGGCTGCGGAGCGCCCGTCAGATCCAGCACGAACAGCGGCAGCCGCAGCGCGTCGGCCCGCGCCCTGGCCCGGCGGTCGTACCCGGCCAGCGAGAACGCCACCGCCCGGGCCGCGTCGAGCAGTCCGTGCAGCCTGCGCGACTCGCTCTCCGGGCTCCCGGTCGGCACGGTCGAGGTGTCCACCAGGGCGCCCTCGAGCGGGGCG